>CAMNJH010000235.1 GCA_946541275.1 uncultured Prevotellaceae bacterium | reverse complement strand
CCGCCCGCAAGCGGAGCTTCGGTATGAAGACGGTGCAAAGGTAGAGTTTTTTCTGGAAAAACAAATAATCTATATTTTTCTTTCAAAAATATTTGGAAATATTTGAGGAATTGCTTACCTTTGCAACCAATTCCGAATGGGGAGAGCGCTTCCCTGAGAAATCGGATGAATACCAAGAACCATAGAGTCAGAGTATTCAGTTGTCTTTATTTCGGCACAAGCCGTAATGTAAGATACTGCTTTGACTTTATGGTTCTTCTTTTTTTGAAGAAATTCTACTGCCCAGAAACTAAAAAGGCAAAAAAATACTTGCTTCGAGAAACTGAAGATCACCAAAAGTGATAGCAGCTTTTTCTCGGAGCATTTTTTTTGTTTGGAATCTATCAGGAGTAAACCTGACAAAAAACAGCAGTTCGCGACTGCTTTCAGGGAAGTAGCCTGAGCACGGGCCCCAATCGGTTGTGTATGCATCCGGCATTTATACCGATAGTGCGAGGATGCTCATTTAAAATCCAAAAAAAATGACAAAGGATTTTAATGAGTTAAATAACGTTCAGCAGCAGAATGCTGGTGGACAAGTAAACAACCAAGCTGTGAATAACGGCGAGATTGTCAACCCCCAAACAGCTGTAAAGGCTGTAAATGACATCGTGGGCGAGGCCGTCGGCCAGCCCACCAGCGAGGAGCAGCAGCGCGAGGAACGTCGCCGCGAGCTGCAACTGCTGCGCGTGATGAGCAGCACGGAGGTGCCGCCCGAAGAGCCTGCCCTGATGGTGGACGGCGTGGGGCTGTTTGCCCTGGGCGACATCCATGCGCTGAAGGGCAAGCAGAAGTGCGGCAAGACCACGGCCCTGAAGGTTTGTCTGGCGGCACTGATGCAGGGCCGTCAGTTCCGCGTGCAGTCGGGCCTGCAGCAGCCCCGCGTGCTGTATCTGGACACGGAGCAGAAGCGGTCGGACGTGAAGCTGATAGTGACCGACACGCTGCAGCTGACGGGGCTCACCGCCGACTATGTGGACCAGCACCTGCAGGTGTATGCCCTGCGCCGCTGCGACTTCACCCTGCTGATGGACTACCTGCGGCTGCTCATCAACGACTTCCGGCCGCAGGTGGTGGTCATCGACGGCATCGTGGAATTCGTGGCTTCCTTCAACGACGAGGCCATGGCCAAGCAGCTCATCCACGACCTGCTGGGGCTCAGCGAGGAGCACCGCCTGGCCATGGTCTGCGTGCTGCACACCAACAAGGCCGACGACGACCATAACATGCGCGGCCATCTGGGCACCATGCTGGCGCAGAAGGCCGGCACGGTGCTGGAGTGCCGGAAGGACAGGGGGGCGAGCGTCATCACCGTCAGCTGTTCCGATGCCCGCCATCAGGAAATGCCCGACTGGAGCATCATGTTCAGTCAGGACGGCCTCGTCGTGGATGCCGACGAGCAGCGCCAGCAGCTGCAGGAGCAGCGCAGGGCCGAACTGCAGCAGCGCCGTCAGGAGGCCGCTGCCGAGAAGCAGAAGGAGCGGCTGGACTATGCCCTGCGCTGCATCCGCGACAACGGAGGCAGCATGAGCCGCAAGCAGCTGACGGAGATACTCGTCAAGAAATTCGAAGTGGAACGAACTACCATTTCAAGATTCATTGCCACACAAGTGAATAACAAAGTGTTATATGAATCCAACAGGGTGATTTATGCCTCTGATGATATGGCTTTGGCCTTTTGACAGCGGAAAGATATTTGTGCGTTTGTGCATGCACATATATATATAAGTGCATGCACGCACGCACAGAAATCCGCCAACAAATTCAACAAAAAAGACAATCGTTATGAACAACAAAAAAGAATACCGATACCAACTTGAATCGAAGAAGCTGACGGGCCACCAGCCCCGCAAGCTGACCTGCCCGCAATGCGGCCGCCGCAAGTGCCTGGTGCGCTACGTGGACACCCGCAACGGGAACAGCTACCTGAGCGACGAGGTGGGCAAGTGCGACCACCTGAACACCTGCGGCTACCACTACACGCCGGCCGACTACTACCGCGACCATCACACCCAGGCCGAGCCGCCCACCGGCAAGCCCTACACGCCGCCCATGCTGCCACCCTTCCAGCCGCTGCCCATGCAGTACGTGCGGCGCAGCCACTCGCCGCAGAGCACCCTCTGGCAATGGATCGCCGGCAGCGTAGCACCCCGGCTGGCCATCACCCCCGAGCGGCTCCGCCAGGTCTACGACGACTACTGGCTGGGGGCCACCCGCCAGCAGGATGCCATCTTCTGGCAGATCGACCGGCTGGGGCGCGTCCACGGCGGCCACATCATGCAGTATCATGCCGACGGCCATCGCGGCGGCTATCAGGGCTGGACGCACGTGCCGCTGATCCGCAAGGGCCTGCTGCCAGCCGACTGGCAACTCTACCAGTGCCTCTATGGCGAGCACTTGCTCCAGCGGCGCCCCGATGCCCGCGTCTGCCTGGTGGAGTCGGAGAAGACGGCCCTCCTCATGGCCCTGCTGCGCCCCCAGGAGCTGTGG
>CAMNJH010000234.1 GCA_946541275.1 uncultured Prevotellaceae bacterium | reverse complement strand
CTAGCGAACAAAATTTCGTTCCAAACGAACATTTTCTGTAAAAACAATAACAAAGGCAATCATATCGCAGTTGACGCCGCTCGGACGTATTTGCAATTCAGCCGTACTGAATATCAGGGGGGGGAAGCGCCTGCTAGAATGAAGGGGGTAAAAAACGAAGGGATGACAGATATTTCTGCCAACCCTTCGGGGTTGTGTTAGTTGGCGTCTCCAAAGCAGGGGCTTCACCCCTGCCTGTGGTCTGCCAGCCTTTCAAGCTTATTCCCCGACGCTCAGAGTTCCTTCAGCCACTTGATAACGGCCTCAGGCTCGGCAGCCTTAAAGACGTAGCTGCCACTGACCAGCACGTCGACGCCGGCTGCCACCAGACGTGGAGCCGTCTCGCCCTGCACGCCGCCATCCACCTCGATGAGCGCATGGCTGCCGCTGCGGTCAATCAGTTCACGCAGCCGATGCACCTTATCAATGGTATGCTCTATGAACTTCTGGCCTCCAAAGCCGGGGTTGACACTCATGAGCAGCACCATGTCGACGTCGTCGATGACATCTTCCAGCGTACAAACGGGCGTGGACGGATTGAGCGTGACGCCTGCCTTCATGCCTGCCCCATGAATCTCCTGGATGGTGCGGTGAAGGTGGACGGTAGCCTCCTGGTGCACGTTCATCATCATGGCACCCAGGCGCGCCGTCTGCTGGATGTAGCGCTCGGGCTTCTCAATCATGTAGTGCACGTCGAGAGGTTTCTGGCAGACCTTGGCCACCGCCTCCAGCACAGGGAAGCCAAAAGAGATGTTAGGCACGAACATTCCGTCCATCACATCCAGATGAAGCCAGTCGGCTTCACTCCGGTTAATCATCTGAATATCGCGGTCTAGATGCAGGAAATCGGCCGCCAGCAAAGAAGGGGAAACCTTTGTCATTGTTTTTCTGTTATTCTGCACCTCCACTCCATCAATTCAGGCAATAGGCCTGATTGTTGGTCACACGATAGGTATAGGCAATTTGCTTAATCAATTTGATTACCTTCTCGCTCGGTGTCATTTCTTCTTGAGTAAATATTTGCATAGGCATGTCATTTTTGGGGGTTACATTATTATAACGCTCCAGGCAGCCTATTATTATACTAACTGACAGAATAATTTTCAAAAACGGAAATACCATTCAGGAAAGAAACCGCATCCATGCGCTTCTTGCCGGCCAGCTGCAGGCTGTCAATCTGCAGCACGCCATCTGAGCAGGCCGCATACAGGTGCTTCTTGTCACGCATCAAGCTGCCAGCGGCCCCCTGTGGGGTGAGCGTTGTCCTTGTCGCCTTGTAAATCTTCAGCATCGTCTCAGTGCCGTCAGGTGCTTTCAGCATGGTCCAGGCCCCCGGCACAGGAGATAGGCCACGGACGAAATCATAGACCTGCTTGGAAGTGAGCGTCCAGTTGATGCGGCTGTTCTCCTTGAATATCTTCGGTGCAGCATGCAGAGCTTTTGCTTCATCCTGGGGGATGGACTCAGGATGCCCATCGGTATCCAGGATGGCCTGAAGGGTCTCCAGACACAGCTGAGCTCCCAGGTGCATCAGTCCGTCGTAGACATACGCCACATCAGCCGTATCGGGGATGTCAAATGGCTTCTGGCGAATAATCCGGCCCGTGTCAATGTCGTGGTCCAGGAAGAAAGTGGTGACGCCTGTCCGGGTCTCGCCATTGATGACGGCCCAGTTGATGGGAGCTGCGCCACGATAGTCGGGCAGCAGGGCGGCATGCACATTGAACGTGCCATAGCTCGGCATGGCCCACACCACCTCGGGCAGCATGCGGAAGGCCACCACTACCTGCAGGTTGGCCTGATAGCCACGCAACTGCTCAATGAAGACGGGGTCTTTCATCTTCTCAGGCTGCAACACCGGCAAGCCCTGCTGTACGGCATACTGCTTGACGGCCGAGGGCTGAAGCACGGAGCCATGACGACCCACGGGGCGGTCGGGCTGTGTCACCACGGCCACCACCTGATAGTTGTTCTCAACCAGCGACTTCAGGGTTTCCACCGCAAACTCGGGTGTACCCATGAACACTATTCTCAAATCGTCTTTCTTCATACGTCGATAGTATCACCTCCTTTTTCCCCGCATGGTAATGAGGGGGATGATCATCTCCTCCATGGAGATGCCTCCATGCTGGAAAGTGTCCTTGTAATAGGACACATAATAGTTATAGTTGTTGGGATAAGCGAAGAACGAGTCGCCCGTGGCAAAGACATAGCTCGTCGACAGATTCGGCGACGGCAGTTGTGCCTGGACGGGGTTCTTGATGACGAACAGGTCCTTCGAGTCATATCCCAGGTTCTTTCCCAGCTTGTAGCGCAGGTTGGTGTTCGTATTGCGGTCACCTATGATTTTCACGGGCTTCGTGCAGCGTATGGAACCATGGTCGGTGGTCACAATGACCCGATAGTCCGTCTGAGCCAGCTGGCGGAAGAAGTCGCTCACCACCGAGTGGCGCAGCCACGACAGGGTGATGCTGCGATAGGCCGACTCGTTGTTGGCCA
>CAMNJH010000233.1 GCA_946541275.1 uncultured Prevotellaceae bacterium | reverse complement strand
ATTCCCTATAAAGGCATCTATGTCATCACGCGCCGCTGGCATCGCAACACCGTGATGACCATCCTCAACGGCACCTCGCAGGAGGCTGTGCTCGAAGTGGAGCGCTATAAAGAAGTTCTCGACGACGGGCAGGATGTCAGCAGGGTGAAGGACATACCTACGGGCCGTTACTACGACCTCACGAAAGACTTGAAACTCAAGCCTCGTCAGTCGCTGGTGCTGGAGTTTTAGCAGATAAGGTTTTGGACTGACTGTTATGGTTTTAAATTATATTTGGATAGCATTTTTCCTGCTTGCTTTTGTCATAGCAACAGTGAAGCTGGTGTTTATGGGAGACTTCGAGGTGTTTCCGGCTATGATGGACTCTACTTTCTCCTCTTCCAAAACCGCTTTTGAGATTTCGTTGGGCCTCACGGGTGTGCTGTCGCTGTGGCTCGGTGTGATGAAGGTTGGCGAAAAGGGTGGGGTGGTCAACGTGCTGGCCCGTGTGCTCTCGCCTGTATTCACCAAGCTGTTTCCCGACATCCCTAAGGGTCATCCTGTCACGGGCAGCATCTTTATGAACATTGCTGCCAATATGCTGGGGCTCGACAATGCCGCCACACCCCTGGGACTGAAGGCCATGGAGCAGATGCAGGAGCTGAACACGAAGAAGGATACGGCATCCAACCCGATGATTATGTTCTTGGTGCTCAACACCTCCGGGCTGACGCTGATACCCGTCTCCATCATGGTCTACCGGGCCCAGATGGGCGCAGCACAGCCTACCGACATCTTCATCCCCATCCTGCTGGCCACCTTCTTCTCAACGCTGGCCGGCATCATCGTCACTTCGCTCTATCAGCGCATCAACCTCGTCAACAAGGTAATGCTGCTGACCCTGGGCGGAGCATGTCTCGTGGTGGCAGGCATCATCTGGGGATTCTCGCAGATGGATGGCGACACCATGAACAAGGTGAGTACCACCATCGCCAACATTCTGCTGATGACCATCATCTGTGGTTTTATCCTGGCGGGTGTGCGTAAGAAGGTGAATGTGTACGATGCTTTCATCGAGGGAGCGAAGGATGGTTTCACCACGGCTGTGCGCATCATCCCCTATCTGGTGGCCATACTCGTGGGCATTGGCGTGTTTCGTGCCTCTGGGGCGATGGACATGCTGATAGGAGGCCTGCGCTGGACGGTGGAGCTGACGGGAGTGAATGCCCAGTGGGTTGATGCTATGCCCACGGCATTGATGAAGCCGCTGAGTGGCTCAGGTGCGCGAGGCATGATGGTCGATGCGATGACAACCTATGGTGCCGACTCGTTCGTGGGGCGCCTGTCGTGCATCTTCCAAGGGTCGACGGACACTACCTTTTATATTTTAGCAGTCTATTTTGGCTCTGTGGGCATCAAGAATACGCGCCATGCCGTATCCTGCGGCCTGCTGGCCGACCTCGCTGGCATCATTGCGGCGATACTGATCTGCTATATGTTCTTTGGATAAGCTAAGTATGACTAGTACGACTAGTAAAAAATAAATAACAATGGGTAAACTTACAACAATTTTCAAAGATACCGCTATCTACGGTCTGTCAAGCATCATAGGCCGCTTCTTGAACTACTTGCTGGTGCCGCTGTATACGGCCAAGCTGTCGGCAGCTTCAGGCGGTTATGGTGTGATAACGAATATCTATGCCTACGTGGCACTGGTGCTGGTGTTGCTGACCTTTGGCATGGAGACTACCTACTTCCGGTTCACCAACAAGACCCACACTGACTCCAACGTAGTGTACTCTACCACGCTGATGGCTGTAGGGAGCGTGTCGCTGGTGTTTGCCATCATGGTGCTGTTGCTGTTGCAGCCTATCAGTCAGCTGATGGGCTATGGCGAACATCCTGACTATGTGGGAGTAATGGCCGTGACGGTGGCTATCGATGCTTTCCTCTGCATTCCCTTTGCCCATTTGCGGCAGCAGAAGAAGGCCCTGAAGTTTGCTGCCCTTAAACTGCTGAACATCGTGGTGAGCATCGTGCTGAACGTGGTTTATTTTGCCTGGATGGACGGCAACGACGTGGGCTATGCCTTCTATATCAATCTGTTCTGTACAGGCATGCTGGCCCTTTGCCTGATAACAGAGTTCACCGGATTCCGCTGGAAGCTCGACACCAAGCTGCTACGCACCATGCTCAGCTACTCCTGGCCTATCCTCGTGCTCGGCATTGCCGGCATCCTGAACCAGACGGCCGACAAGATGCTCTTCCCCTATTTCTATAAAGGCGGCGACATGCTGCAGCAGTTAGGCATCTATGGTGCCTGCTCGAAGATAGCCATGATCATGGCCATGATTACGCAGGCCTTCCGCTTCGCCTACGAGCCCATCGTCTTTGCCGGCGTCAAGGACAAGGGACAGCATGAGATGTACGAACAGGCCATGAAGTATTTCATCATCTTCACCCTGCTGGCGTTCCTTATGGTGGTGGGCTATTTGGACATTCTGAAATACATCGTCCGCAATCCTGACTACTGGGTGGGCCTGAAGGTGGTGCCCATCGTGATGGCGGCAGAGATTATGATGGGCATCTACTTCAACCTGTCG
>CAMNJH010000232.1 GCA_946541275.1 uncultured Prevotellaceae bacterium | reverse complement strand
GCCTCCGTGCTGAATGGAATCTTGGAGACCAGCGCCAAGACCACGACTGGGAGCGAGAGGATCTGGAACGCCGCCGCAACTGGGGCATCGAGGACGAAGAGCGAGAGCGCCAGTGGATGCAGGAGGAACGTGAGTACGACCGCCAGCGTGGCAGGCTGAAAGCCGAAGATGATTACGACTTTGAAAAGATGATGCGGCAGCGCAGCATAGACCTTGAAGACCATGACCGCCAGCGCCAAGAGCAACTTCAGGACGAAGACCGTGCCTACGACCGTCAGCGTCAGGAGAAGATGGATGACGACCTGTTGGATGCAAACCGTTCTCAGCGTCAGATAGATAAGCTCCAAGCAATGGCTCAGATGCAGGCCCAGCTTGATGCCCAGAAATACCAACACGAGGAGAGTATCGCTACCGTGCAGGCCAACCGCGACATTGAGGTGGAGAAAGCAGGAAAAGCCAACGCAGTGGAGCAGGCTGAGTTTTTCCGCCAACAACAGCAGAAGGCTCAGGAAGAAGCCAGGGAGCGTGAGGCAAATGCCAGAGCCGACCGTAACAGCGACATGGACCGTATGGAGCGTATGTTTGACAAGATGGGTGACAAGATGGTAGGCATGAGCCGAAACCTGATTGGCACCCAGCAGCAGCGTGCTGAAGAGTATCGCCAGCAGGCTCTGGCAGCACAGAACCGTATGGAACACGCCCAGGACCAGGCATTGAATGCTATCGGTGGCGTGGCAACAGCTGCTGCCGGCAACATAGGAGCGTTCAATGGCGGCAATGCTTCTCAGCAGCCCACTCAACAGTCCCCACAACCCGAGCAGCCTGCACCCCGGCAGCAACCAGAGCTGATGGAATGCCAGTGCTATCAATGTGGTCATGTCATTCGCATTGCTCCAGGCACGCCCCAGTGCCCTGACTGCGGTGCTCCTTTTGCGTGGGAGTAATATATAATAAGGTATAGTTATTATGAGCGATATACATATCCAAGACGATGCGGCCATCGTAGGTGGTGTGCACAGTGATTCGCACGATGTTCATAACACGACGAACAACAATACCACGAATAATGTCAATACAACACACAATGTCAATCAGACGTATAACAACCAGACCATCCATGCCGCGCAGAAAACGGTAGCAGAACTCCATCAGGAGGGAGAGGCACAGTTTATGCTGGCTGTTCAGCAGTATCTGGCTGACGGGCAACTGGACCAACAGGAACTTGGCCAATTAAACATACTGGCCACACAACTTAATATTGCGCCCCAGCGTGCTTTGCAGATGATTGACCAGGTACGTCGCAGTACGCTCGTCATGAAAGGCGGACAGGGTACGGAGTTCCTGGCCCAGCAGCTGTTGGAGGAGGTGTTCAATGCCGTAAATACTAATCAGGTGGATATCCTGCAACGCCGACTTCCTCAGTTGGAGCAAATGGCCCTAACTACCCCTGATGCCAACATCCAGTTCTACTTTCACATGTTGCAGGCTTCGCTGAAACCAGAGTCGGCAGCAATTGCTTTTCTCAATGCGCGCACTGACAACTACTGGCAGCTGTTCTGGGTGCATGTGGCCTATATTAAACTGAAACAGAATGATAATGCTACAGTGCTGTTGCCCCGCATGGGCGGCTTCGGTGCCCCCAAGGGCGACATGGCCCTGTTGATGGCAATAGACAACCTGGCCGAATATCGTAAAAGTCCTCAGCAGGACTACTATATCATTCAGGCACAGGACAAGCTGATTCAGGCACAGCAACTGGGACTGAGCGAACCACTCAGTGCCCTGTGGTATGCCGTAAAAGAAGCCATGCTCGACGAGCAGAATCCTGAAGAGTGGTTCCGTTTCTATGTGGAACAGACGCTGAAGGAGCTCTGCCCCGTCAAGGCCCCGGCTATGCCCAAGATGCCTCCGCAAATGCCCAATATGGAGGTACCGCCAGTGCCCAAGTTCAATGCACAGAATGTAAATCTGGCACAGATGCAAGGATTCAATCCCTTGCAAGCTGCACAGCAGATGGGACTGGGTATGGCAGGGACGATGAAACAGATGGGGACAATGGGAAACATGGGAACTATGGGAAACATGACCCCACCGCCTATGCCTACTGCAGCACCTCCAATGCCTGCAGCCCCCGTCAGCAAGACTGCTCCTGCCGAGCAGTTAGCAGCCGAAGTGCGTCAGGCAGAAGAGCCGCTTGACCAGGAAGATGATTTGGAAGATCACTACGGCATCATCCTGACAGACAGTGTAAAACTGGCTGAAAAATATGGATGCACACAGCAGGAAGTCTATGATGTGTTCAACGACTTCATCCAGACGGCCTACGACCAGCAGATGTACTGGAGTTTCCTTGATACTGCCGCCACACAACTGGCCAGCAGCACCGAACCTTCGTGGATAGACTACAACAATCTGATTTCGGATTTCATAGAGGAGCAAGGCCTTCAGCCAGGTCCTGACCTACACCTATTTATAATAGGGGGCGCTGATGTCGTTCCCATACCCTATGTGGAAGACCCCTACGAGCATGGCAGCGGACAGGTGCCCACCGATATGTGCTATGCCTACCCGGACACCTTTATTATTGACCTGCTTGATGGCGGCATCTGCGAACTGACCATTGATGGTGTACGTAACAATGTGGCTCGCC
>CAMNJH010000231.1 GCA_946541275.1 uncultured Prevotellaceae bacterium | reverse complement strand
TACTCGTGCTACTGATGCTACCGATGAAAAGGGCGTTGACTTTTCAAAAAAGGGCGTTGACTTTTTCCAAAACGGCGTTGACTTTTTCCAAAAAGTCGACCCCCCATGAAAAAATGGCGGCGCCGTTTTGAAAAATCCCGCCGCCCCCGTGTTAAGGACATGCCGTGTCTCACCCCAAAACATGCCGCGTCTCACCCCAAGACATGCCGTGTCTCACAACAAAACATGCCGTGTTAAGACACAATGCCCTTAGCCCGGTAGCATGAGTAGCACGAGTAGCATCAAAACATGATATATATAGACAACGTGAGCAGTAAAATAGCCAGAAGGGGGGCGGGCGGTGCTCTTTCATGAACTTTTAAGAACGCAGAGAAAATGATATAGATTTCCGTCACTGCCAATCACTACATAATCCACTTTCAACCAGCCGATTACACTGTTCATAGGAAGACAGAAAAAGTGGATTGGAAATTCTGCCTGCCTCGACTTTTATTCGTACCTTTGCAGAGCGTTTTCAAACAACAGCAATGACAAACATTATCAGCTGAATACCAATGAACCAACATTCATCCAACAGCTTGGCCTCTCCAAGCATCACCATCGCCAGAAGTGAAACGGAATTTGACCGTCAGGCCGCATGGCGAATCATAGGCCAGATATACGGCAATCCACGCAGCGTCATAGGCTTGTCCACTGGTCGTACCACGGGCAATATGCACCGGCTGGTGGTCAGCCAGTTCCAGCAAGAGCATTTCAATGTCAGTCAGGTCACCTTCTTCGGACTCGACGAGGTGATGAACGTGCCCCGCGAGTATGCAGGGGCTTGCTACACCATGCTCAGGACGGAAATCATTGACGGGCTGGGGCTCGGCGATAGCCAGTTCCTCATGCTGCCCACACAGAGCCAGGACTGGGCCGCCGACTGCCGACGGTTCCAGGACGAGCTGAGCCGGCGTGGCGGCATAGACCTGCTGATGCTGGGGCTGGGCGAGAATGGCCACCTGGGCTTCAACCAGCCTGGCACGCCCTTTGAGAGCGAAGCATGGACCACGCAGATGAACCCTGAGCTGGAACAGCGCATACGGCGAGAGACGCTGACGCCTGACGACGTTCCCCTGGGGGGCGTCACCCTGGGCATCAAGGACATCATGCATGCCCGCAAGATTGTGCTTGTGGCAAAAGGTAGCAACAAAGCCGACATTGTGAGGCAGATGCTGCGTGGCACCATCACCACAGCAGTGCCGGCATCGGTGCTACAGCTGCACCCCTGCTGCGAATTCCTGTTAGATGCCGATGCCGCCAGCCTTTTATAATCAACAATATCACACTCAACATCACATGAAACAGCAAGCAAACGCTCAGCCCAACTACTTTGGTCCTTTTCTGACCATGGTGTTCCTCTTCTTGATAGTAGGTTTCCTCACTACTGCCAACGGGCAGTTCCAAGGGCCGCTGAAATCGGCTTTCCTGGCTGATGCCGGACAGCTGAGGAACACGCTGGCCACGCTCATCACCTTCTCTTGGTTCCTGGCCTACCCGCTCTGTGGGAACATAGGCTCGCGCTGGATAAACAGGCACGGCTACCAAGGCACACTCGTCAGGGGGCTGGCAGTCATGGTGGCCGGACTGATGCTGTTTTTCCTTTCCTCATGGGTAACGCTGCAATTCCCCGAATGGAATGCCAGCTTCGGGCAGGTACAGATACCAGCGGGATTCTTTGTGTTCCTGGCTGGCTCGTTTGTAGTGGGGGCGTCGGCCACCATCTTGCAGGTAGTCATCAATCCCTACCTGTCGGCATGCAGCGTCCGTGGCACGCAGGCCATACAGCGCCTGGCCATAGGCGGCACGGCCAACTCCGTTGGGACGACGCTTGCGCCCTACTTCGTGTCGGGCATCGTGTTTGGGGGAATGGCCATGGAAGATGTACACATTCAGCAGCTGATGGTTCCCTTTGCCGCCCTGATGGCCATTGTGCTCGTGGTGACCATCGTGGTGAAGAAGCTCTCCCTGCCCGACATACAGGAAACGCGAAACGCCGGCGGCGAAACGCTGGAGAAAAGCGTATGGTCGTTCCGCCATCTCACCTACGGCGTCGTGGCCATCTTCTTCTACGTGGGCTGTGAGGTTTGCATCGGGACCAATATCAACCTCTACGTCATGGAGGACCTGGGACTGCCCATTTCCACCATTACCCTCATGGCCACGCTCTACTGGGGCGGCCTGCTGATAGGCCGACTGGCAGGCAGCTCGCTCAGGACAGTCTCTCCACGCACACAACTGACGTTCACCACGGTGATGGCCGCCCTCCTGGTGCTGGTGGCCATCATCATCAACAATCCGTGGGTGCTGGTGGCTGTGGGCTTGTTCCACAGCATCATGTGGGGAGCCATCTTCACGCTGGCCACCGACAAGCTGGGCAAGTATACCGCTGCGGCATCGGGGGTGTTCATGATTGGTGTCATCGGCGGCGCCATTCTACCCCTGCTGCAAGGCATGCTGGCCGACTGGGCAGGCGACTGGCGATGGTCGTGGAGTCTGGTCTTCTTTGGTGAAGTGGTGATGCTGCTCTATGCGCAGATTGGCTCCCGCCATGCTGATAGCTTCGAGGCATAGAGCCAATGCCAGAACCAAGCATCTAATAAGGCAATAATATATTTGTTGGCACAAAGTGCAAGAGCATTATAACTTCCTTATTTAA
>CAMNJH010000230.1 GCA_946541275.1 uncultured Prevotellaceae bacterium | reverse complement strand
ATCTTACTGACGAAGATGGCCATCCGGGGCCGCTGGTCACTGAAGTATAGGTTGGAGTCCATCTGATAGCGCTGTGCATAGAGCGTTTCCACGTACTCTCTGATTTTCTCGCGTGGAATAAGAAAACCGTCCAGTTCCCACTGAATGCGCATAAAGAACATACCGTCCTGACGGTCAACGTACTGGTCCAGATAGACGATGTTTCCTTTGTTATCGGTGATAAACTTGGTTACTTCAGAAATGATGCCCTGTTGGTCGGGGCAGTGCAGAAGCATGATGGCTGTCGGTTTCATTCTTTCTTTTCAGTCTTGTCTTTGAGCCTGCAAAGGTACAAAAAAACACTGTAAATAACGAAAATAACAATTAATTTTATCCTTTTTCGACATTTTTCTTCCGAAAAGTAATGATAATTAAAAAAAAATCCTTATCTTTGCACTTTACAAACATACCGTTAAATCCTAAAGCTATGGCTAAGTACAATATTTCACTGAGGAAGGAAAAGGATGCAGCTTACCGTTCGCTAGTCAATCCAACTTTGATGGATGAACTCAAGGAGAAAATTCTTGAACTTGTTGTGATGCAGAAAAAGTACAAGGACAAGAACTATTCAGCCAAGCAGCTTGCCGAGGACTTGGGGACGAATACACGTTACGTCTCTGCCGTGGTGAATGTGCGATTTCACATGAACTATACCTCGTTCGTGAACAAGTATCGCATTGAGGAAGCCATGTCAATCCTGAAGGACAAGCGCTACCAGCATTTGCGCATACAGGAAGTCAGTGACATGGTGGGCTTCTCCAACCGTCAGTCCTTCTATGCGTCCTTTTATAAGCTGAGCGGCATCACCCCCAAGGAATACAGGAAACAACATGCCACGGATCTAAAGCACAAGAAGAAAGAGCCATCATGAACATCGTTTTCCCCTATTGTGACGAGCGCTTTGCTGACGTCCAGCTGCTCCGCTACCGCTTGGAAGGCTTCGAGCAGCTGTCGTTGCGACAGAAAGAGCTCGTTTATTATCTCTCTCAGGCCACGCTCTTTGGCCGCGACATCACTTTCGACCAGTTCGGACGTTTTAATTTGCGCATTCGTAAGACGCTTGAGGCCGTCTATACCGACATGCGTGTCAGTCGTACGGAGGAATTCCGTGCTTTTGAGGTCTATCTGAAGCGCATTTGGTTCTCCAGTGGTATTCATCATCATTATGGCAGCGAAAAATTTGTGCCGGGCTTCAGCCAGGACTTTTTGCGCCAGGCTCTTCATACTGTCGATGCCACGCGCCTGCCGCTGGCTGAGGGGCAGACGGTTGACGGGCTGTGCGACGAACTGTTTCCCGTCATCTTCAATCCTGATGTGCTGCCGAAACGTGTAAACAAGGCCGACGGGAAAGACCTGGTGTCCACCTCAGCCTGCAATTTCTATCAGGACGTCAGCCAGCAGGAGGCGGAGGAGTTCTATGCTGCCCTGAAAAGTGCCAGTGACCCAGAGCCTCCCTCCTATGGCCTCAACTCAACGTTGATAAAGAAAGACGGATGCCTGCAGGAAGAGGTCTGGACTACCAGTGGGCGCTATGCCAATGCCCTGCGACACATAGTTTTCTGGTTGTCGAAAGCCCGCGACGTGGCTGAGAATGCGCAGCAGAAAAAGGTCATTGAGTTGCTGATGGATTACTATACCACTGGCAATTTGCGCATCTTCGACCAGTACTCCATCCAGTGGTTGCAAGCACTGGATACGAAGGTGGATTTCATCAATGGCTTCATTGAGGTGTATGGCGACCCGCTGGGGCTGAAAGGCTCGTGGGAAGGCCTGGTAGAGTATGTTGACGAGGCTGCCAGCCAGCGCACGCGCACCATCAGCCAGAATGCGCAGTGGTTCGAGGATCACTCGCCCGTTGACCCGCGCTTCCGCAAGCCACAGGTGACGGGAGTCTCGGCCCGGGTCATCTGTGCCGCTATGCTGGGTGGCGACGAGTATCCGTCGACGGCCATCGGAATCAATCTGCCCAATGCCGACTGGATACGCGCCCGTTATGGTTCGAAGAGCATTACCATCAGCAACATCACCGATGCCTATAACAAGGCCGCCCATGGCAATGGCTTCCGGCAGGAGTTCGTGTCGGATGCAGGCACTCTGGCGCTGATAGAAAAATATGGCGACACCTGTGACGACCTGCACACTGACCTGCACGAATGCCTGGGCCACGGCAGCGGACAGTTGTTGCCAGGAGTCGACCCTGATGCTCTGCGTGCCTATGGTAATACGATAGAGGAAGCCCGTGCCGACCTCTTTGCACTCTACTATCTGGCTGATCCGAAGCTGGTGGAGCTGCAGCTGCTCCCTGATACAGAAGCTTATAAATCAGCTTATTACACCTATATGCTTAATGGACTGATGACACAGCTGGTGCGCATTGAGCCAGGACGGCAGATTGAGGAGGCTCACATGCGCAACAGGGCCCTCATTGCTCACTGGTGCCTGGAGCATGGCGATTGCATGCGACTGGAGCAGCAAGATGGGAAGACCGCCCTGTGCATCTGCTCGTATGATGAGTTACGCCAGCTGGTGGCACGCCTGCTGGCCGAGGTGCAGCGCATCAAGAGTGAGGGCGACTACGAGGCTGCCCGTCAACTGGTTGAACAGTACGGCGTGAAGGTCGATGACCGTTTGCACGAAGAAGTGCTGACCCGCTACAAGCGGCTGAACCTGGCTCCTTATAAGGGCTTCATCAATCCCTGGCTGCTACCGGTTTACGATAAGGATGGCCAGCTGACCGATGTGCAGGTCAATTATTCAGAGAGCTATGAGCACCAAATGCTGCGCTACAGTTCGGAATATGCTACGCTG
>CAMNJH010000229.1 GCA_946541275.1 uncultured Prevotellaceae bacterium | reverse complement strand
TTGTCAAGCAACTTCACACCCAGACGACGAGCCAACTCAGCGCCAATCTCATGTCCACCAGTGCCAAACTGACGGCTGATGGTGATAATGAATTTCTCCTCCTTATTCATAATAATCTGATTTATGTGTTAAACTTGCTGTTGTTTGCAAAGATAAAGAAAAACCCCGATATTTGCAACTTTTTCCTTGTAAAAAAGATGATTGTCTTCAAATAATCCATCCTATCGCTTGCTGCGGGTGATCATTGTCCGCAGCTTCTGATTGAAATGGGTGGCCTCCATCAGCTGCCCAATGTTGAGGTGCATACGCCACTGCCACCGGTTGAAGGGATTGCTGGGCGTGTTGATGCGCTCGTCGCGTGGATTCTTGGCTCGCAGCTTCTGGTCCATGGCCAGCCAGTCCTGCAGCTGCAGGATGCACAGCATGGAGGGCGAATAGACGTGTCGGGCTATGATTTCCTCGGCCAGATGGGCAGGCAGCTGCTCGGGCACCCGTCCCTGCTTCTGCAGCATGGTGGTGTAGTAGCGCTGGGCCTGCTCCTGGTTCTCCTGCCACCACAGTCGCAGGGGGGCCATGTCGTGGGTGGCAATGGTAGCCACGCTCCTCACCGGGTTGCCGTCCAGATGGGCGAACTCCAGGCCGGTCTGCTTGGGCAGCTGCTGAATCTCCAGCGTCAGGATGCGCAGGCCGTCCAGCACGGGCTCCACGCAGCTAGGCAGCATGCCCAGGTCCTCAGCGCAGAGCAGCATGTGTGTGGAGCTCAGCAGGCTGTTCAGGCGCTCATAGCCGGTGTGCCCCCAGAACATGTTATGACGCTGGTAGAAGAAGTTGTTGTAGATACGCATGAAGGCATCTTTCTCCTCGCTTGACAGCATTTCGTAGACGGGCTCCTGCCAGGCCTGAACGCGTGGATGGAACATCTCCGGCTGCCGGGGATCCTCCAGGAACAGTACGTTGGCCACCAGCTGATACAGTCCATCGCGAATCCAGAGGCTGTTCTCGTCGCCCCGTCCGTCAAAGTACGTCTGCACCCTGCGCTGGGTGCTCACCTCCTCCTTCAGCTCATAGAGCCCGTAGGCCTTCTTCACCAGGAAAGTATCGCGCACATACTGGGCATGAATGCCGAAGACACGGTCAATGATGCGGTCGTTGATAAAAGGCCGCGTCAGGAAGTCGCGACGGAAGGGCAGTCCGAAGTGCTCTATCTCGCCAGCCGTCAGGGGCAGCGCGGGCGAGAAATGGCCCATGGTGCTGAACAGCTGCTCCTCGGGAATTTCCCAGATACGGAAGAAGCCCAGCACGTGGTCAATGCGCAGCGCGTCGAAATACTGCTCCATCCACTGCATGCGCCTATGCATCCACGGCTCCAGCCCCTCGGCATCCCAGTTGTAGGTGGGGAAGCCCCAGTTCTGGCCCTTGCTAGCGAAGGAATCGGGCGGAGCCCCGGCCTGGCTGTCCAGATGGAAGAAGTCGGGATGCTCCTTCACCTCCTGGCTGTCACGGCTGACGCCAATAGGCAGATCGCCCATCAGGATGATGCCTTTCTCACGGGCATGGTCGGCGGCCCTTTTCAGCTGCACATGCAGATGGTACTGCACGAAGTCGTGGAACGAGCGTTTTTCTGCCGTCTGCTCCTCGTAGAAGGCTTTCACATAGTCCATCTTCACCCTGTCCACAGCCTCATAGTCACTATAGCTGAGCGCATTCAGCTCGCTCTGCTGGCGGCGGAAAGCCGTCATCCGCCTGCTGTCCTTCAGGGGCCCCAGCTGGTTCAGGTCAATATAATGCGGATGAAGGTCGAAGGCCGACATGATGTTATAGGGGTACGAGTCGCCCCACTGATGGGTATTCGTCGTATCGTTGACGGGCAGCAGCTGAATGACCTTCATGCCCGTCTCGGCCGCCCAGTCCACAAAATGGTAAAGATCGCCGAAGTCCCCCACTCCGCAGCTCTGCTCACTGCGCAGGGCGAAGACCGGTATGCTGACGCCCGCAGCCCTCCAGGGCTTCTCGGGCAGGCGCAGGGCATCGCCCGTCAGCACCCGCACGTCGCCATCGGCCAGCATGCCTTCCACCACGCGGTTGTCGCCCTCTTCCCATTGCAACAGCTGATGAGAGGCCGTGTCGACCACCACATATTTATATTCCAGTGGGAGCTGCAGCGCATCGGCATTGAGCGTCAGGGCCCACTCATGGGCACCTGCCGGCACCATCTTCTGGTATCGGGCCGGGTTCCAGGCCCCCAGGGCGGGATGACTGCCCACGAGGGCCAGCTGCTGGCCTTCAGCGAGCTGGGGTGCAGAGACGCGGAACAGCAGCGTCTTGCGGAACAGCGGAAGGGCCGTGGCCTGCCGTGCTTCAGCCGGCTTCGTAGCCGAGGTCGCCGCCACCCGGTGCGTCAACACATCGTAAGCACTGGTATAGAGATGTGCCGGCAGGGGCAGGTCGAGCCACTGGTCATCGAAGATGAAGGTTTTTGAGGGGTCAAAGCGGTACTCACGCGCCACGCCGTTCCACTCACGGCGCAGCTCATGCCCTTCGGCATCCTCAACCACATAAGTATATGAGAACGACACAATGGGACTGCGGCGCGAGTCAACGATGGCGGTCTCCGTCTGCCACAAGTCACCGTCTTGCGTCAGCATGACGGCGTGCGCCTTGCGCTCCTGCCCGTCTTGCTGTCGGTAATTGAGCAGCACCGCCAGCTGCTGCCCCCATTCCGTGCGGTAATGTATAGAGAACCTGAGTTTCATTTTTTTTACGTTGCGTTTCTGTTTTTTCAAAAAGACACCATGGTCTATGTGCCACAAAGATACTATTATTTTTTATAATCTGCAACTTTTTGAACAATTATTTTGACCATTACTC
>CAMNJH010000228.1 GCA_946541275.1 uncultured Prevotellaceae bacterium | reverse complement strand
CTCAGTCTCGATGATGACCTGACGGCAGGTGCCACAGGGAGATACAGGCTCGGCTGTGAGCTGGCCTGTCGTGTCGCGCGCGGCTATGGCCAGCGTCGTGGGAGCCACATCGGGATACTGAGCACCGGCAGCGAAGATGGCGCTGCGCTCTGCACACAAGCCCGCAGGGAAGGCAGCATTCTCCTGATTGCAACCAGGAATGACCACACCGTTAGCCAGCAGCAAGGCGGCTCCCACATGGAAATGGGAGTACTTGGCATAGGAACGATTGGTGGCATCGACAGCCTGAAGCAGTAGTTGCTGCTCATCGGGCGACAGCTCTTCCATCTGACATTCGTAGATGCGCGTAGGAATGGATAGTTCTTTCATAGTTTCTGTTTTAGGTATTGTCCTGTTATGCTTTTGGGGCAGGCAGCCACCTGCTCTGGCGTTCCTGCACAGACCAGACTGCCGCCCTGGTCGCCACCATCGGGGCCCAGGTCAATGACATGATCAGCCTGGCGGATGACGTCCATATTGTGTTCAATAATGACCACGCTGTGTCCTCGCTCAATGAGGGCATTCATAGCACTGAGCAGTCGGCGGATGTCGTGGAAATGCAGACCCGTGGTGGGCTCGTCGAAGATAAAGAGCGTGGGCTCCTGTCGCTCCAACCCAATAAAATAAGCCAGCTTCACGCGCTGATTCTCACCACCAGAGAGTGTGGAAGAACTTTGACCCAGCTTGATATAGCCTAGGCCAACGTCGTTCAGCGTCTTCAACCGGCTGACGATAACTTTCTGATTATAAGCAGAGAAGAAGTCGAGAGCTTCAGTGATGGTCATGTTCAGTATATCGTCAATGTTCTTGCCATGGAAGCGCACGTCAAGAATATCCTGCTTGAAGCGGTGGCCATGGCAGGCTTCACACTCCAACACAATATCGGCCATGAACTGCATCTCAACGGTGATGGTGCCGGCACCTTTGCATTCGTCACAGCGCCCACCGTCGGCATTGAATGAGAAATACTGGCTGGTGAAGCCCATCTGCTGGGCGAGGGGTTGCTCAGCAAAGAGGTCGCGGATGGCGTCGTAGGCCTTCACATAGGTGGCGGGATTTGAGCGCGAACTCTTGCCAATAGGATTCTGGTCGACAAACTCAATGCGGCTGATGGCATCCAGGTCGCCGCCCAGTCCCTTGTATTCTCCTGGAGCATCACACACATCGCCCAGGTGACGTTTGATGGCAGGATATAGGATTCCTTTGATAAGACTTGATTTTCCTGAGCCACTGACGCCCGTCACCACCGTCAGTACATTCAACGGTATGGAGACGTCGATGCCACGCAAGTTATTCATACGGGCACCCAGGATGTCAATGTGGCGATTCCATGGGCGGCGGCTCTGTGGAGTGGGCAGTTCCAGTTGTCCAAGCAAGTACTTCACCGTGTAACTGCGGGGATAGGCTTGAAGTGAAGCCGTTGAGAACGATTGCATGTCGCCCTCAAAAACAATCTCACCGCCCAGCTGTCCTGCATCGGGGCCTACATCAATCAAGTAATCAGCAGCCCGCATGATTTCCTCGTCGTGCTCCACTACCACCACCGTGTTGCCCAAAGACTGGAGCTCTTTCAGTACCTTGATGAGCCTAGCCGTGTCACGGGAATGCAAGCCAATGCTGGGCTCATCCAAGATATACAGTGAGCCAACGAGGCTGCTTCCCAGCGAAGTACACAGATTGATGCGCTGGCTCTCTCCACCTGAAAGAGTATTGGAGAGACGATTTAAGGTGAGATAGCCAAGTCCCACATCCAAAAGGAATTGCAGGCGGTTATTTATCTCTGTCAGCAGCCGTTTACCCACACTGGCATCATGCTCGGAAAGTTGCAGATGGGCAAACCAGTCCTTCAGACGAACCACAGGCATCTGCACCAAGTCGGTAATGCTGCGACCATCTATCTTCACATACTCAGCTTCGGGCTTCAAACGCGTGCCATGACATTTGGGGCAGATGGTCTTGCCGCGATACCGACTCATCATCACACGATACTGAATCTTATACTGATTCTCTTTCACCATCTGGAAGAAAGAATCAATGCATGGCTTATCGTGCAAGTCCTTGCCGCGATCACTGGGCAGGCCATGCCACAGCCAGTCCTTCTGTTTCTGCGTCAAGCTATAGTAAGGTTCAAAGATGGGGAAATCGTCCTTATGGGCATGTTGAATAAACCAGTTCTTCCATTCACTCATCTTCTCCCCATGCCACGGAACCACACATCCATCATAGACTGAGAGCGAGGTGTTCGGGATGACCAGGTGCTCGTCGATGCCTATAATCTTACCAAAGCCCTGACATTCAGGACAGGCTCCAATGGGCGAGTTGAAAGAGAACGTCTGGTCTGTGGGCTCTTCAAAAGTAATGCCATCAGCCTCGAAGCGGGTGGAGAAATCATAGCAAAGACCAGCAGGAATCACCATAAGACGCAACTGTCCATTTCCCTCAAAGAAAGCCGTTTCAGCGCTGTCAACCAGTCGGGCTATGGTGTCCTTGCCATCATCGGCAGAAAGGCGGTCGACGACCAGGAAGTACTCTCCCCCATCATCACCTGTCTGGGCAATACTCTCCAGGTAGTCATCAATGCGCAGGAAACCATCACCAGCTGGCAGTCCGGAAGGATTGGGCTTCCAAATACGGCTATAGCCTTGCAGCAGACTGGCTTTCAGCTGTTGCTCTGCGGTACGTCCTTCAGGCACCACCAGCGGAGCCAGCAAGGCAAACTTTGTTCCTTTGGAGAACTCCAGCATCTTCTGCACGACATCCTCCGTGGAGTGCTTCTTCACCTCCTGCCCGCTGACTGGCGAATAGGTGTGGCCAATACGGGCAAAGAGCAGACGCATATACTC
>CAMNJH010000227.1 GCA_946541275.1 uncultured Prevotellaceae bacterium | reverse complement strand
TGCACAGCGCTATCAGATGGACTTCAACCTATACTTCAGTGACCAGCGGCCCCGGATGGCCATCTTCGTCAGTAAGATGAGCCACTGCCTCTATGACCTGTTGGCGCGCTGGAAGGCCGGAGAATACGACGTGGACATTCCCTGCATAGTGAGCAACCACGAGGAGCTACGCTATGTGGCTGAACAATTCGGCATACCCTACTACGTCTGGTCCATCAAGAAAGACCATTCCAACAAGAGCGAGGTGGAAGATGCCGAGATGCAACTGCTGAAGGAGAAGGGGGTGACATTTATCGTGCTGGCCCGATACATGCAAATAATCAGCGACGAGATGATAGCAGCCTATCCGCACCATATCATCAACATCCACCACTCTTTCCTGCCCGCTTTCGTGGGAGCCAAGCCCTACCATCAGGCATGGGAGCGCGGTGTGAAAATCATCGGTGCCACCAGCCACTATGTGACCGCCGAACTGGACGCCGGTCCCATCATCGAACAGGACGTGGCTCGCATCAGCCATAAAGACACACCCGAAAGTCTGGTGCTGAAAGGGAAAGACCTGGAGAAAATTGTGCTATCGCGCGCAGTGGCCAAGCACATTGAGCGCAAGATCCTGACATATAAGAATAAGACCATTATTTTTAGCTAAGCTATAAAGGTTATGCAAGTAGCGGTAGTGAAATACAACGCCGGAAACATATTCTCAGTGATGAACGCACTGAGAAGGCTGGGCATGGAGCCCCTGCTGACCGACAAAGCCGAAGAATTGCAAGCAGCAGACCGCGTCATTTTCCCAGGACAGGGCGAAGCAAGCACGGCTATGGCCTACCTGCGCCAGCACGGACTTGACCAGGTCATCCGTTCACTCCAGCAGCCAGTACTGGGCATCTGTATTGGACAGCAATTGCTCTGCCGACACTCGGAAGAAGGCAATGTGGACTGCCTGAATATCTTTGATGCCGATGTGAAGCGTTTCGTCCCAGAAAGGCACGAAGACAAAGTGCCATGCATGGGCTGGAACAGCCTCCATCACACCTCATCACCCCTGATGCAGGGACTGGAAGACCAGTATGTGTACTTCGTGCACAGCTACTATGTGCCCTTGTGTGAAGAGACGATTGCCACGGCCAACTATGTGTTGCCCTACAGCGCTGCATTACACAAAGACAATTTCTACGCCACCCAGTTCCACCCCGAGAAGAGCGGAGCTGCAGGCGAACAGATTCTGAGGAACTTCCTCAGCCTTTAACAGAAGTAACAGTATACCTGAGAAGAAAGGACAATCCGAATGATAGAGCTTATACCCGCCATAGACATCATTGATGGGAAGTGCGTGCGACTGACCAAAGGCGACTATGCACAGAAGACGGTGTACGCCGACGATCCTGTGGCCATGGCTCAGAGATTTGAGGAGGCAGGATTCCGTCGCCTGCATGTGGTAGACCTGGACGGGGCCAAATCACGCCATATCGTCAACAGCCAGGTACTTCGCCGTCTGAAAGCACAGACATCACTAACAATCGACTTCGGCGGAGGCATCAAGACCGACGAGGACATTGAGACTGCCTTTGAATGCGGGGCCTCAATGGTCACAGTAGGCTCGGTAGCCGTCACACAGCCTGAACTGTTTAGCAGATGGCTGGCCAAATACGGAAGCGAGCGAATGATTCTGGGCGCCGACGTACGCAACGGGCTTATCAGCATCAACGGTTGGAAAGAAGACTCCACCGAGGAACTGCTGCCTTTCCTCAAACAGTATATAGACATGGGAGTAAAGACTGTGCTCTGCACGGAAATATCAAAAGACGGCACGCTGTCAGGACCCGCCGTGGCACTCTATAGGGAAGTAATGGCAGCCTACCCCACCCTGCATCTGATAGCCAGCGGAGGCGTCAGCTCAGTCGACGACATCAACGAGCTAGAAGCAGCAGGCATACCTGCCGTGGTTTTTGGCAAGGCCATCTACGAAGGGCGCATAGACTTGAAGCAGTTAATAAACAGCTCAAATAGTAAATAGATTATACTAAACTGAAAATAACCATGGGTTTGGCAAAACGCATCATCCCCTGCCTGGACGTAAAGGACGGCGAGACCGTCAAAGGCGTCAATTTCGTCAGTCTGCGCTCGGCTGGTGATCCAGTTGAGCTGGGCAAGGCCTATAGCCAGGCTGGTGCTGACGAACTGGCGTTTCTGGACATCACTGCCTCGTTTGAAGGACGCAAGACGTTCACGGAAATGGTGGGCCGCGTAGCTCGCGAGATCAACATCCCGTTCACTGTGGGTGGAGGGGTGAATGAATTGCAGGATGTAGAGCGTCTGCTCTATGCAGGGGCCGACAAGGTGAGCATGAACAGTGCTGCCCTTCGCCGGCCGGAACTGATTGAGGAGACGGCACGGCGCTTTGGCTCCCAGGTGTGCGTGGTGGCCATCGATGCCCGCATGGACGATGACGGCCACTGGCTCTGCTATCTGAAAGGAGGCCGCGAACGCACCGATCACGACCTCTTTGAATGGGCTCACGAGGCCCAGGAGCGTGGTGCCGGTGAGATTCTCTTCACCAGTATGAACCACGATGGCGTGAAACAGGGCTATGCCAACTCTGCACTGGCCCGCCTGGCCGACACATTGTCCATTCCCGTCATTGCCAGCGGCGGTGCAGGTAGCAAAGAGCATTTCCGCGATGCCTTCCTCCTAGGGCATGCCGATGCAGCACTGGCTGCCAGCGTGTTCCATTTTGGAGAAATTCCCATACCCGAACTGAAGAAGTACCTCCAAAGCGAGGGAATCAACGTAAGACTATGACCATAGATTTTGAAAAGATGGGCGGCCTGGTGCCTGCCATCATCCAAGACGCGAAAACGAGGAACGTTCTCATGCTGGGCTTCATGAACCAAGAAGCCTACGAGAAAACACTGCAGACAGGC
>CAMNJH010000226.1 GCA_946541275.1 uncultured Prevotellaceae bacterium | reverse complement strand
TTGTGTCATCAGCTATATCATCTCCCAAATTTGGGTGCGGCGGGGGGGATGGTTACAAATGGCGGCGAGATTTTTTCATGGGAGGCCGACTTTTTGAAAAAGGGCGTTGACTTTTTGAAAAAGGGCGGCGACTTTTTGGGGATTTTTGTACCGATTTTTTACCAAATCCAATGTCCTCTGGCAGATGGGAAGGAGAAAAAAGCTGCAAGCACAACTTTTAGAAAGAGAGGGCTGACCGCAAAGCTCAAAATGCCATCAATCCGCCATCAATCCTGACACAAGCATGAGAATGGAAGAGATTTCTGTTAGATTTTGTGTAGATTTACGGTTCCAAGACCTTTCTGGGGCAAAAGCCAACCCACAAAAACAACCCTTCACCGCAACGCCATGAACAGCAATGAGTTAGGCGTGCGGTGAAGGGTTGTATCAAAAGATGATTCTACTCGTTATCCATGTGCGACTTGATGAAAAGCTTCTTCACGAACCTCATGTCGTGCTGAACCATGATTTTCACCAGGTCGGGGAATGACGTCTTCTGGGGATTCCATCCCAGCTTGGCCTTGGCCTTCGAAGGATCACCCAGCAGCTGGTCCACCTCAGCGGGGCGGAAGTACTTGGGATCCACCTCGACCAGTGAACGGCCCGTGGCCTTGTCATAGCCTTTCTCGTCCAGTCCGTCGCCGCGCCACTCCAGCTCGATGCCTGCCTCCTGGAAGGCCAGGGTGCAGAATTCGCGCACGGTGTGGTATTCGCCTGTGGCAATAACAAAGTCGTCGGGCTCAGGCTGTTGCAGGATGAGCCACATGCACTCTATGTAGTCCTTGGCATATCCCCAGTCGCGCAGGGAGTTCAGGTTGCCCAGATAGAGCTTGTCCTGATAGCCCTGGGCAATGCGGGCAGCGGCCAGGGTAATCTTGCGGGTGACAAAGGTCTCGCCACGGCGTTCACTCTCATGATTGAACAGAATACCGTTGCAGCAGAACATGCCGTAGGACTCACGATAGTTCTTCATGATCCAATAGCCATAGAGCTTGGCCACGGCATAGGGCGAACGTGGATAGAAGGGCGTGGTCTCGCTCTGCGGAACTTCCTGCACCTTTCCATAGAGTTCCGAGGTGGATGCCTGATAGATGCGGCAACTGTCGGCCAGCCCGCTGATGCGGACAGCTTCCAGCAGGCGCAAAACGCCGTTGGCATCGGTATCGGCCGTGTATTCAGGCACGTCGAACGACACCTTCACGTGGCTCTGAGCGGCCAGGTTGTAGATTTCCGTGGGTCGGACGCTGGAGATGACGCGGATGAGCGACGACGAGTCGGTCATGTCAGCCCAGTGCAGGTTGACCAGACGCGATTTCTTCATGTCGCGCACCCATTCGTCCAGATAGAGGTGCTCTATGCGCCCCGTATTGAACGACGATGAACGGCGCATCAGTCCGTGGACTTCATACCCCTTCTCAATGAGGAATTCGGCCAGGTAGCTTCCGTCCTGGCCCGTGATTCCTGTGATCAGTGCAACTTTCTTCATGGCCCTAGTTTTCAGAGAACTGCTTGATGCGCTGCTCTTCTGACAGCTTGCAAATTAATAATGTGTCGTCGTTCTCGGCCACGATGTAGCCATCCAGGCCCTGTATCACCACCCGGCGCTCCTGCGTGGTGTGGACGATGCAGTTGTGCGTCTCGAAGAGCGAGATGTCCTGACCGATGGTGGCATTGCCATAGAGGTCGTGCTTGCTCAGTGAGAGCAGTGAGCCCCACGTGCCCAGGTCGCTCCAGCCGAAGTCAGCGGGGCAGACGAAAATCTCCTCGGCCTTCTCCATGATGGCATAATCCACTGAGATGTTCTCGCACTTGGGGAACTGCTCGTTGATGACCTGCTGCTCCTTAGGCGTGCCGTAGACGGGCAGCAGCGACTCGAAGATTTTCGACATGCGAGGCTGATAGACGCGGAAGGCATTGACGATGGTGGACACGTTCCAGATGAAAATGCCGGCGTTCCAGAAGTAGTTGTTCTTCTTGATGTACTGCTGAGCAGTTTCCAGGTCGGGCTTCTCGCGGAAGGAGTCCACGCGGAACAACTGCTTGTTGCGCAGCGACGACGTGGAGAGGTCGGCCTGAATATAGCCGTAGCCCGTCTCAGGGCGGGTGGGCTTCATGCCCAGGGTGACAATGGCGTCGCTATCCTCAGTGAAGGCCATGCACTCGCTGATGACGCGCTGAAACTCCTGTACGTTCATCACGATATGGTCGGAGGGCGTCACTACGATGTTGGCCTTCGGGTCTTTCGACTTGATACGCCAGCTGACGTAGGCAATGCAGGGGGCAGTGTTGCGGCGACAGGGCTCACAGAGAATGTTTCCCCGCGGCATGTCGGGCAGCTGCTCACTGACAATGTCGGCATACTTCGCATTGGTCACCACCCAGATGTTCTCGGGCTGTACCAGCGAGCCGAAGCGCTCGACGGTCATCTGCAGCAGGGTCTTGCCCGTGCCCAGCACGTCGATGAACTGTTTGGGGCGCTGCTCTGTACTCATGGGCCAGAAGCGGCTGCCCACGCCGCCGGCCATAATCACCAAGTGGTTGTTAATCCTGCTCATGGTATCGAATATAAGGACATTAGAAGTTCTTGGTCTGCTCAGCCACTTCGGCGTTAATCTTATCAATGAATTCCTGGATGGTCATGGTGCGCTGCTCGCCACCACCCTGCTGGCGCATGCTGACAAGGCCCTCGGCCTCTTCCTTCTCGCCAACGATGACCATGTAGGGAATGCGCTTCAGCTCGTTGTCACGAATCTTGCGGCCCAACTTCTCGTTGCGCAGGTCGATGTTGGCACGAACGCCCTGCTGGTCGAACTCCTTGGCCACCTTTCTGGCATAGTCATTGTACTTCTCTGACAGCGGCAGGATGGCCACCTGGTCGGGCGTGAGCCACAGGGGGAAGTGGCCGCTGGTGTGCTCAA
>CAMNJH010000225.1 GCA_946541275.1 uncultured Prevotellaceae bacterium | reverse complement strand
TTGTACTTTGTGACATGTGACTTTGTGACATTAAGCATCTTCCGAACGTGTAGAAAGGAATTCAAAAGTAAGTCAACTGCTATTCATGTTTTTTAAAATGCACTTTTTGAACTGAATCGGCATTATGATAAATAGTGTATTTGCGCGCACTTGTTTTGAAACACAAAATACACTCTCCCAGTATACCCCAAGAAATAATTAGTTTTCCTCCTTTTTTAAGACCCCAACCATAGAAATATGAATTTCTAGGTGCAATAAGAGTTCTCATTAAAGAGGATTTCGACCATTTATTAGATCTAGTCCTTGATATCCTGAGTCTTTTCCAAGAGCTGTTTCTAACGCATGTATGTCTTCATACCATTAAAAAACATTCAATGATAATTTTGTAATTCAGAAAATTATCTGTACTTTTGCATGTAGAAAACAATGAAGCAATGAATGATATCAAGAAAATCGTGCTCACTGGTGGTCCTTGTGCCGGCAAGACGACAGCACTTGTCAGAGTGATTGAGCATTTTTCCAGTCTGGGATTTAAAGTGTTTACCATTCCAGAAGTTCCCACTTTGTTTACTCAGGCAGGAATGAACTACCTGACAAAGAATGAGGCTTTCTTCTATGAAGGCGAAAAAGCCACGCTGGAAATACAACTGGCCCTTGAAGACAAGTTCCTGCGTATGGCAGAGCAATGCACGAAGCCCTGCGTCATTGTATGCGACCGTGGCGCTTTGGACATATCGGCATACATGACGCCCGATATGTGGACAGACATCACACGGGCTGTTGGCACGTCAACGCCGCAATTGCGCGAGCGCTACGACGCCGTGCTGCACTTAGTGTCGGCTGCTGACGGTGCCGAGCAGTATTACACCACGGCCAACAACGCCCAGCGCTATGAGCAGATGGACGAGGAAGGACTGCGCATTGCTCGTTCACTTGACAAGAAAGTGATACATGCCTGGACTGGTCATCCGCATCTGCGCGTCATCAATAATCATGATGATTTTGAGACGAAAATGCATCGCGTCATCAAGGAAATCAGCAGTGTGCTGGGCTTGCCACAACCCATTGAGGAGGAACGCAAGTATATAGTGAAGGTGACAGGCCCCCTACCCGATGACTGCATAGAAAGCGAGATCACGCAGACCTATTTGAAAGGCTATCCCAACGCCGAAGAGCGCCTGCGCAAACGCTGCTGGGGAAGAAAGCAGGTCTATGTACATACGACCAAGAAGCAAACGGCTGAAAATGAGGAGATTGTCACCGAGCGGCAAATCAATCAGCACCTGTATGAGCTGATGTTGCCACTGGCTGACCCTAACCGTCAGACCATCAGGAAACACAGGCAGAGCTTCATCTGGCAAGGCCAGTATTTTGAGGTGGACACCTATCTGGAGCAGCTGGAAGGCCTTGTCATCCTGGAAACCAAGGGCATCGCCAAAGGAGAACCCGTGAAATTCCCACCGTTCCTCAGCGTGATTGAAGAGGTGACAGGCAACAAAGACTATTACAACTACCATTTGGCCCTTCGTAAATGATTCTTGAATGCCAACAGGAAAAAATGGAGCAAAGATTTGCTTATCTAACCACTAATTCGTAACTTTGCACCCGATTTGAAAAAAAATATTATCATAGATACATGATCCTAGACAAAATCAACGAGCTTCTGAATGAAGTAAAGACACTGAGTGCACAGAATGCCGAAGACGTAGAAAAGCTTCGACTGAAGTATCTCAGCAAGAAAGGTGAGATAACAGCCCTGATGAACGACTTCCGCACCGTGGCAGCCGATCAGAAGAAAGAAGTGGGAATGAAAATCAACGAGCTGAAGCAGATGGCTACAGAGCGCATCAACAAGCTGCGCGAAGAGTGCCAGACGCAAGAGGCAGGCGATGATTCGATTGACTTGACGCGTACCCCCTACCCTGTTCAGCTGGGAACTCGCCATCCGCTCACTATAGTGACGAATGAAATCATTGACATCTTTTCGCGCATGGGCTTTGTCCTGGCCGACGGTCCTGAGGTGGAAGACGATCTGCATGTGTTCACCAAGATGAACTTCGCCGCTGACCATCCTGCACGCGACATGCAGGACACGTTCTTCGTGAGCCAGCATCCTGACGACGTGACCAAAAACATCCTTCTTCGCTCTCACACGTCGAGTGTGCAGGCTCGTGTGATGGAAAACATGCACACGGAGGATGGAAAGCTGACGGCGCCCATACGCGTCATCTGCCCGGGGCGGGTGTATCGCAACGAAGCCATCACTGCCCGCGCCCACTGCTTCTTCCATCAGGTAGAGGGACTCTACATTGACAAGAATGTATCTTTCACCGACTTGAAGCAGGTGCTGCTAAGCTTCGCTCAGGAAATGTTCGGCCCCGACACGAAAATCCGCCTGCGCCCCTCCTATTTCCCGTTTACAGAACCCAGTGCCGAGATGGACATCTCGTGTTTCATCTGTGGCGGCGAGGGATGTGGCTTCTGCAAGCATACCGGCTGGGTGGAAATTCTGGGATGTGGCATGGTAGACCCGAATGTGCTGGAGCAGTGCGGCATTGACTCCACAATCTATAGTGGCTATGCTTTTGGCATGGGTGTGGAGCGCATCACCAATCTGAAGTATCGTGTCAGCGACTTGCGTATGTTCTCCGAGAATGACACGCGCTTCCTTCGCGAATTTGAAGCCGCCGACTAGTATATTAACTATTATACCAAAAATGATGAATGAGCCCATCTCCGTAAGGGGGAACGGGCTCATTCGTTGTTTTCGAGGAGAAAAGCACTGCTCCTATAAGCCGGGTTCTGTTCCGGCATTGCTGCCGGTGCCTGCCATTTATCTACTACTCACGTCACCATGAGTCTCTAGCATTCTACCCTCCATCGCAGCCCTTCGTAGGAAAGACAATCGGGCGGGCAACCCTCAGTCGATGGTTTACATGAACTTGCAGCCTCCAGCGGGAACAGCCCG
>CAMNJH010000224.1 GCA_946541275.1 uncultured Prevotellaceae bacterium | reverse complement strand
TGGATGAACATGTTCTTCACGAAGTGAGCCTGCCAAGCTACCTCCACGATGAAGCGCACAGCCAGGCGGGTTGCCTCGTTGGCACCGCAGAAAGCGTCGACCACATACAGCTCCTTGTTGCAGAGCTCCTTGATGGCGATTTCCTTTACCTTGGCCCATACCTCTTCGCTCATGGGGTGGTTGTCGTTCTTATACTCGTCGCTGGTCCACCACACCTTGTCCTCGCTCTGGGAGTCCTTCACGATGTACTTATCCTTAGGCGAACGGCCAGTATAGATACCAGTCATCACGTTAACGGCGTCCAGCTCGGTGTTCACGCCCTTGTCATAGCCTGTCAGGCCAGCCTTGGTCTCCTCTTCAAAGAGGTACTCATACGACGGATTGTGAGCAATCACGGTGCTACCCGTAATGCCATACTTTGTCAGATCTAAATTTGCCATTGTTTTGCTATTTATTTATTAATGTATATTGCTCTTTTATTTTACGGGTGCAAAGTTACAAAAAAGTTAAGAGTTAATGGTGAAGAGTTTGCGTTTTTTTTGTGCGCACACAACTCTTTTTAGGTTAAAGTATCAAAAATTAAAGGAGCATGCTTGTTTTTTGCCAACCGCAGTTTGCAAATTATTTTTGTACAAGCGTTTAGCAGAAGTGCAGAGCAATAGCCGACATGGGGTGAGGCCCCCCAGGAAACTGGCGGTGTAGATCTGAGTCCAACCGTGGTCTCAGAGCAGGAAGATGGCCTCGGGACCCATGTTGAGCAGCAGGTCCAGGATGCTCAGGTTGGGCAAGAAGCCGTGGCGGCTGGCAAACACCTGATAGTAGGGGCGGGGCTGGAAAGCGGTGTCAGCAGCGGGGTGCTTGGGGCTGATGGCCGTTCGGAAGTCTTGGAAATCACCACTTTCAGTCCACTGTGTCGTTCGGGTGGGGTGGGGTTGGAAATCCAGTAGCTGGCACATCTTGAGCATGATGTCCCAATTATAGTCAAACAGGTATTCCCATTGCCTTTCGAAGAAGAATGGCCGCAGGTCGTCCTCATAGTATTCCAGGAAGGGCGAGTCGCCATAGGCTGAGGTGATGGCCTGCCAATGCAGATGGCGCCAGTTGCCGTGGTCGCTGATGCGCACTTCGGCGGTGGTGGCACCCGGCTGATGCACCACAGGTACCGTCAGTGCCTGCGTGCCCTGAGCAGTAGCTATGAGACAGCGGTTACGGAAGGTCTGCTTGACAAAGGTCTCGTGAGCTTCTATTTGCACCTGATGGTGGCGGTACAGTTTCTGATACCACTGCACTGGGCCGAAGTAGGTGGTGGACAGCAGGGCAGGCATCATAGCGGTAGCAGTGTACGATAGTGCCGCCATCCGTTCCAGGGCAGTTCGGCCGGGTTATGACTATAGACAATGGTAGTGACGCGGCCAATGATGAACTGTTCGGGGATGAGCCCCAGTGTGCGCGAGTCGATGGTATTCAGCGGGCTGAGGGCTTCCATCCAATAGTGGTCCTGTGGAGCGCAGTTCACCCGCCCCGGCACTATCAGCACTTGGTTGTCGTGGTGGATGGTGTCGCCAGGTACGGCATGGCAGCGGCAAATCAGCACCTCGCTGGGGTCCTTGGGATTCTCGAAAGCCACCACATCTCCTTGGTCGACGGGTTGCCGGCCTATACGTGTATAGCTAATTAGACCTTCGTTGCTACCCACACGCAGCCCGTAGCTCCAGCGATTCACCAACACGCGGTCGCCTTGGATAAGCAGGGGTGACAGAGCTGGACCATCCACGGTGTAGATGGTGAATACCAATGCCCTGAAACAGAGCATCAGTATCAGAGCCACGGCCAGTTCCAGCAGGAATTTCAAGGTCTTTCGCATTGCTGATAGGTGTGTAGCGATAGATTCTGGCGGCGCCCCTCAGCGTATTCCCGTCACTTGATGTTGTCCACCATGCGGAACAGACGGTTCCAGCGTATTCCTCCCGAGAAGAGACCACGGTCAGGGTCGCTGCTCCACCAGATGAAGATGGGCTTGCCCACAATGTGGTCCTCGGGCACGAAGCCCCAGTAGCGTGAGTCAGCCGAATTGTGGCGGTTGTCGCCCATCATCCAGTAGTAATCCAGCTTGAAGGTATATTTCGTGGTAGGCTGGTCGTTGATGTATATTTGCCCGTTTCTGATTTCCAGCTTGTTGCCTTCGTAGGCGCGGATGGGCCGCTCGTAGATGGCGTAGTTGGTGTAGAGGTCGTGGCCCAGCTTGACGGAGTCGGCCAGGTCGATGGTGACGCCCTTCTTGGGAATCCAGATGGGGCCATAGTTGTCGCGTGACCAGTGAAGGTTTCCGTTTTGGGGGTATAGTTCCCACGACGGCTCGTCGGCCGTGTTGGTGATGCTCTCCACCAGGTCCTTGCGGGCCAGCAGGGCCTGCTTGGCGGCATTGGTGAGCGGCATGGCGGGAATAACGGTGCGGCGCGAGAAGCGTATGTCGTCGCGCTGCGAGCCTGCCTGGTAGCCCAGGTCCTCGCTGGTGATGCCATTCTCTTTCATGAAGTCATCGGTCAGCAGGGCATTTTCCTTGAACACCACGGTGTAGCCAAACTGCGCCAGGTCGGGCTGCTTGTTGGCCTTGCCGTCCAGATAGACGGTACGGTCTTTAATCTGCAGCATCTGTCCGGGCATGCCCACGCAGCGCTTCACGTAGTTTTCGCGGCGGTCGGTGGGGCGGGTGCCTATGCCTCCATAGGCATCCTCATGGTTGCTCAGGTTGGCCTTGCCTATCTGGTATATTTCGCTGTAGCGCTGCAGTCGCTGTAAGGGCTGTAGCGAGTCAATGTCGGTGGCATCAGGATACAGCTGATGATAGCCTATGCACACAGGCGGTTTCTGCTGCGTGTTCCAGTAGTACAGGCAAATGGGGCAGTGCTCGTAGCCGTAGAGCCCCAGCCCGTAGCACATGTTGTAGTACTCCGTCTGGTAGGGCACGTTGTTGCAGATGGTGTCGCC
>CAMNJH010000223.1 GCA_946541275.1 uncultured Prevotellaceae bacterium | reverse complement strand
CTCGCTCTCCACGCCCACCACCACGCGGTCGGGGCTCATGAAGTCCTTGATGGCGCTGCCTTCCTTCAGGAACTCAGGGTTCGAGGCCACGTCGAAGGGCACGTCAACGCCGCGCTTCTGCAGTTCCTCCTCGATGGCCAGCCTCACCTTCTTGGCCGTACCCACGGGGACGGTCGACTTGGTCACCACCACAATATATTTATTAATGTTCTGCCCGATGGTGCGAGCCACCTGCAGCACGTACTTCAGGTCGGCCGAGCCATCCTCATCAGGAGGGGTACCCACTGCCGAGAACACGATTTCCTGTTCGTTCACGATGGAAGCCAGGTCGGTGGTGAACTTCAGTCGGCCAGCGGCCACGTTCTTCTTCACCATCTCGTCGAGTCCTGGCTCGTAGATGGGTATCTCGCCATTCTGCAGGCGTTCAATCTTTGCAGCGTCAACGTCCACGCACGTCACGTTCACGCCCGTCTCGGCAAAACAAGTGCCTGAGACCAAACCGACATAGCCGGTTCCTACAATTGCAATATTCATAAACTACTATATACTAATAATATAACTACTGACTAATACGAATTCACTCGAACAGCCAGGCATCTTTCAGCAGCGGCTGCTTCAGGTCCTTCTCGCTGGTGAGCACCTCGGCGGGGTCAATGGGCCACTGAATGCCCAGCTCCGGGTCATTCCACCTGATGCCGGCCTCGGCCTGGGGTGCATACACATTATCTACTTTATAGGTGAAGACGGCATCGTCGCTCATCACCAGGAAGCCATGGGCAAAGCCACGGGGAATGTAGAACTGGCGCTTGTTCTCCTCGCTCAGCTCCACCGCCACATGCTGGCCGAAGGTGGGCGAGCTGCGGCGAATGTCCAGAGCCACGTCGAGCACGCACCCCTTGATGACGCGCACCAGCTTGGCCTGCGCCAGCTCACCTTTCTGATAGTGCAGCCCGCGCAGCACGCCACGCGACGACCTCGATTCATTGTCCTGTATGAAGTCCACGGGGCCTACATGAGCCTCGAACTCCTCCTTCTTCCATGCCTCGAAGAAGTAGCCCCGAGCATCGGTAAACACACGTGGTTCAATGACAAAAACACCGTTCAGGATGGTTTCCTTGTATTCCATTTTTTCCTGTTTCCTTTTTCCGTGTGCAAAGGTACGGAAAAGTTGGGAGTTAGGGGTTAGTAGTCAAGAGTTTTTTTGTTCTCTTTATATAAAAAAAAGTTAAACAAAGCGAACTATCCCCCAACTCTTCGCTCTCAACTCAAACTTTTTTGTACCTTTGCACGCATGAAAGAACTAGAACGACATATAGAAATACTCCTGCTCCACAATGATTGCGTCATTGTGCCAGGGCTGGGAGGATTCATGGCTCACCATATTGACGCGCGCTACGACGAGCAGGACCATATGTTCATACCTCCCATTCGCACGCTGGGCTTCAACCCGCAGCTCACGCTGAACGATTCGCTGCTCGTACAATCTTATATTGAGGCTTATGACATCAGCTATCCCGAGGCCCTGCGGCGCATTGAGGCCGAGGTGGAGGAACTGCGCAGCCATTTGGAGACGGATGGCAGCTACGAGCTGAACGACATTGGACTGCTGCAGCTGAACGAGGAGGGAAAGCTGGAATTCGAGCCGTGCGAGTCAGGCATCCTGACGCCCGAGCTCTACGGGCTCAGCTCGTTTGAGATGCCGCCGCTGGTGACCGAGACTCCCCAGGCTGATGCTGACAAAGCCCAGGAGGTGTCACCGCGTGAAGACACCATCACCATCAAGATGTCGTGGCTGCGCAATGCCGTGGCCGTGGCCGCTGCCATCATTGCCTTCCTCATGATCAGCACGCCCGTGTCGAACAGCGACAAGATGTCAGCCGTTCAGCAGAGCGGCTTCATCAACGTGGCGCCCACCCATCATGCCGAAAGCCAGCAGCCCAAGGCCGCTGCCGCTGAGGCCGTGGCCGACGTGCCAGCCCCCATCCAGGAGGCCGAAGCCGAGCCCGCCCCGAGTGAGCCGGCCCCGCCAGCACCCGCCGCCCAGCCTGAAGAGGCCCACTACTTCTGTCTGGCCATGGCCAGCCAGGTGACGGAGAAGAACGCCAAGACCTTCATAGGCCAGCTGAGCGACAAGGGCTTCACCGATGCCCGCATCCTGGTCAGCGGCGCCAAGAAGATTCGCCGCGTGGTCTATGGCACCTATGCCACCGAGGCTGAGGCAGTCAGCGCCCTGAAGGCACTGCGCAAGGAAAGCCGACTATTCAAAGACACCTGGGTGCTCGAAGTGAAATAAGCCCCCGTCAGTCCCCCCCACTAACTCCTACGTTTTGTGAAACGCGTCCGTTGTCCCAAATGCGATAACTACATCACCTTCGACGAGACCCAGTACGAGGCGGGCCAGTCGCTGGTGTTCCAGTGCCCGCAGTGCGGCAAGCAGTTTGGCATCCGCATCGGCGTCTCCAAGCTGCGCCCTACGCAGAAGGACGAGACGGCATCACTCAACTCCCCCTCCGCCCTGCAGCAGGCACAGGCCGACCAGGCCGACTTGGCGGCTCCTCAGCTGGGAGCCCTGGTCGTCATCGAGAACGTGTTCCACTTCAAGCAGGTGCTCCCCCTGAAGATGGGCGACAACACCATTGGCCGCTACCAGAAGAGCAACCCCATCACCACCCCCATCGAGACCGTCGACCCCAGCGTGGACCTGCTGCACTGCATCATCAACGTGAGCCGCGACAAGAAGGGGCGGCTGCGCTACACCCTCAGGGATGCCAACAGCAACACCGGCACTTTCGTCGACAACACCGAGATTTCTCCACGCGAGCGCCGCATCATTGACGACGGCACCCTTTTCACCATCGGCGCCACCAGCATCCTCCTGAAACTTTCCTCCGACTGATTTTTTTAAGGTTCATGCGCACGCGTGCGCGCATAATACAGCCAGATCATGGGGACAGGTTTCCCAAATGAAACCATGAAATGGATTTCACTTCAAAC
>CAMNJH010000222.1 GCA_946541275.1 uncultured Prevotellaceae bacterium | reverse complement strand
CGGGCTTGCAGCAGGTCATTGACGACCAGCGCAAGCTCATACGTAATTATTATAATAAAAAGGTAGAGCAGGTGCCCCAGGTGTTCATCCCCTATAAAGAGGTGCTGGAGATTATGGAGAGCGGCTTGCGGGTGCCCAACGACGTGACCCTGATGTGGTGTGATGACAACTACGGCTACCTGACCCGCCTGCCCGATTCCCTCCAGCAACTGCGACAGGGTGGGGGAGGCGTCTACTATCACTTGAGCTATTGGGGTCGGCCGCACGATTATCTCTGGTTGACCACCACGCAGCCTGGCCTGATTTATCAGGAGATGAAGGAAGCCTACGACCACAACTGCCGCCGTCTGTGGATAGCCAACGTGCACGACCCGAAAGTGGCGGCCTACGATTTGGAGCTGTTCCTGGATATGGCGTGGGACATCAATGTGATAGGCAATGTCTCTTCAGTGTTTGATCCTACCTACCGTAACCGGCGGTTCGAAACCGTGGCTGACCATTTGGGTTGCTGGCTGACGACGCAGTTCGGTGGCTTCGTGGGCAAGGCCATTGCTCCCGCCATGAGAGAGTTCTACCGCTTGAATGCCATTCGCAAACCCGAGTTCATGGGCTGGACACAGGTAGAGCTTGACAAAAGGAAATATCCCGGCGGGAAGTCGGTGCCCACCACCACGCAGTTCTCGCTCTCTCATGCCTATCGGCGTATGGCTGACTTTGCCAAGATTGAGGCTGTGGTCGACGTTTACAGCCACATGGTGCGTGACTTCCAACGCGATGCCTACTTCGCCCATGTGCTCTATCCTGTGCATGCTTCGGCAGCCATGACCCGCAAGATGCTGAGCGACGCCGCTGAAAGTCGTCGGGCTTACGAAGAAATCCAGGCGCTGACGGAACGTTATAATACTCTGAACAGCGGCAAGTGGCAGGGGCTGATGTCGGCAGCACCGCGTGGACTGCCTGTTTTCGGTCAGGTTCGCACCAAACTGCCGCAACACCCCATAGCATCACGCCATCTTGCCCGCAATGCCTGTGACTTCGACCAATCTATCTTTGACAACAAACTCCGCGATGCTCATGCCTTCAGGGTGGTTGACATGCTGGGTCATTCCATGCAGGCCGTGGCGCTGGCAAAGGGTGCCGCGCTGCAATACAACTTCAAGACCGAGCTGGAAGGCGATGCCACCCTCTATGTTGCACTCATTCCCACGCAGCCCAGCGACCGTGGCGACCTGCGCGTAGAGGTGGCTGTTGACGGAGGGCCGAGCAGAGTTATCTCACTGAAGGAGCCATATCGCTCAGAGCAGTGGAAGCTGAATGTGCTGCGTGGGCAAGCACTGAAGAAGATTCCCATCCATCTGTCGGAAGGGCATGGCGAGCACAATTTGCTCATCAAGGCGCTCGACGACCATGTCATTCTGGACCAGTGGATGATTGATATGGCAGAAGACAGGGATTTTTACCAGTTAAACTAACAATTCCATATAATCACCGATGAAGATGAAACGTTTTTATTCTATTTCCATGCTGGCGCTGCTCTCCCTGACGGGCAGTGCACAGCGCATGTTGCAGCCCATGGGGCGAGCCGTGGTGGCTGTCAACCGTACAGGTGGGCGTAGCGTGACTTCCAGCGGAGGCCAGGGCAACCTGATCAGCTGGCGCAAGTTGGCTCAGGAGCCCGAAGGCACCACATATAATGTCTATCGCCGGGCAGCTGGTACTGCCGACTATGTGAAGATGAACGCCACGCCACTGAAAAACACCAATTATGCTCCCTCGACCCTCCAGAATAACTGTGAGTATGCCGTCAGCGCCATAAGTCCCGACGGTGTGGAAGACCCCATCAGCGCACCTTTCTTATATAAGTCCCAGCCTTGGCCCAATGTGTGGTTCAAGTTCGATTTTGACAATAGTGTGCTGACGCGTAATGATTATCGCACCAAGTTCGTTTGGCCCATGGATCTGGATGGCAATGGCGAGTATGATGCCGTGGTGGTGGACCGCCTCTATGCAGGTGCTGCCGGAAATGATGATGCCGAGAACCAGCAGGACAATACTTCGACGACGAGCCACAAAATCCAAGCTTATCGGTTTGATGGAGAGCTGCTATGGACCGTTGACATGGGACCGAATGTCAATATCTCGGGTGGGCAAAATGACATGGTTGTGGCATATGACATCAATTGTGATGGGCGCTGTGAGGTGATGATTCGAGCCAGTGACGGCACCCGCTTCTGGGATAAGCAGAATGAGACGTGGGGCAAGTATGCCATGGGCAGTGACGTGCCCGACGTGGATGGCGACGGCATTGTGGACTATCGCACGCAGTCCAAGCGGAACCGTCCCTTCTATATCAGCGTCATTGATGGCGCCACTGGCCAGGAGATAGCCTGCAATGAGCTGATTTATAGTCAGGTGCACGATGGGGTTGACAGCTATACCCGTACCAGCCGGCCCAATTACATGAGTGATGGCTATTCGGCCATGGACGGCCACTTTGCCATCTGTTATCTGGACGGTATCCATCCGTCGCTGGTTATGGAGTGCTTGGATCGCGACAACAACAAGACTCATCATAACTATGTGTTTACCTGGGATTATGATTGGCAGAACGGTGTACCCACCAACTGGCATCACAGTGCCACCTGGAGCCGCAACGACAAGAGCCCATGGCCTGCCGAGTTCCACCAGTTGCGCGTGGCTGACGTGGATGGCGACGGATGCGACGAGATGATTCAGGGAGGCTATAGTGTCAATCCGCTGAAAGGCTGGTTCCGCAGTCCCGGCATTGGCCATGGCGACCGCTTCATACTGAGTGATATTGACCCTGACCGTCCCGGTCTGGAAGTGTATGCCATTCAGCAGAGTGCTCTGCTGGGCCAACTTATCTATGATGCCCGAACCGCTGAGCGCATCAAGGAATGGTATTTGCCCTCGGTCTACGATGTGGGCCGTGGCGCCTGCATGGATGTCGATTCCTCACGCAAGGGATACGAGCTATACAGCTTTACTGACGACTTC
>CAMNJH010000221.1 GCA_946541275.1 uncultured Prevotellaceae bacterium | reverse complement strand
TAATACTCATCCTCGTTGAAGAGGAAGTCTTCTTTTGTGGGATAATCGGGCCAGATGTCTTCGATGCTTTCGTAGACATCGCCTTCATCTTCTATTTCCTGCAAGTTCTCTAGCACTTCAAGGGGAGCGCCTGAGCGAATTGCGTAGTCTATGAGTTCCTCCTTGGTAGCGGGCCAGGGAGCATCTTCCAGTTTAGATGCGAGTTCAAGTGTCCAGTACATAGTTTTATAGCGTTATTAAAGTTTGCTTTTTGTTTTCAGGCCGCAAAAGTAATAAGAATTTTTTTATTTGCAAGGATTTTTCCATATAATTTCTTCTTGTCCTGCGTTAAAATTTATTATTTTGGCCAAAACGAACAAATAGTCGCTCAATCTGTTGACATATTTAATAATGTCCTCACCCACTTTTGCCTGTTGTGCGAGGGCGATGATTCGCCGCTCGGCGCGGCGGCAGACGGTCCGGCAGACGTGACACTGTGCTGCGGCGACGGTTCCTCCAGGCAGGACGAAGCCCTGTGGCGCCGGCAGGCGGTCGTTCATGTCGTCAATGCGCTGCTCCAGAAGAGTGGCTTCCCCTTCTGCCAACCGGGCGGAAGCGTAGAGGGGCGTCTGTTCCTGATCGGTGGCCAGGTGTGTGCCTATGTTGAACAGATTGCTCTGTATGCGCAGCAGTGATGAGCGTTCAGCGTCGTCAGGAGTCAACATACTTACCAGCAGCCCCAGCTGCGAGTTCAGTTCGTCCACTGTGCCGTAGGCCTCCAGCCTGATGTTGTCCTTATTGATGCGAATGCCTCCCACCAGGTCTGTCATTCCCTTGTCGCCTGTTCGGGTATATACTTTTGTTATTTTCATAGTGTTGTGTAATGATTAGTTCTTAGAAGTTGACGATGTAGTTCTGCTTTTCCCTCTGCTGATTGAACTGTGCTATGCCACAATAGTAAAGGTCGAAGGTCACGCTAGGCTTCAGTGGCATGGCTATTTCTCCACCAGTGATGGCAAGCCAGCTGGAAGGGTCCTGCCCGATGCCTTCCACCACCAGCATTGTTTCTTCTGTGGTGCACCCCATCACCTGCTGCCAGTCCGTTTCGGTCGGAGCTATGATGAGCTGAACCTGAGCGGTGTTCCTGTCGGGAAACTGGGTGATAATATGGGCCTTTCGGCATCCTGTCTGCAGATATTGGCCTACGCCTACCAGGTCAAGAATGGTTGATGGCTGTTTGTGGTTGGCCAGCCGGAAGTATAGCCTGCCCAGTTTTTTCTGCAGCCATCCCTCGTTAGCCGGCATGTCCGCATAGGCATAGTAGGGCCAATGCTCGTTGACGACATATCGCACGAAGCGATAGTCGGAAGGCGACTGTATGCCGAATCCTCGGCAGTGGCCTATGCGCCTGGTCCATATCCATGCTTGCTGTAAGCGGTTCATAGCGCAAAGATACATATTTTTTCCATAAATCATGCAAGAATTGGGAAAAAAGATGTAAATTTGCAGCTGAAATCAGAAAACACTAATCATAGACCATCAAATAATATTCTTTATGAGAAAGACGCTGATACCTGCGTGCGTGCTGCTGTCTGTTGTCCTGTTGCTGTCAGGTTGTTCCCTGTTCGGCTCAACCGATTTCCTTCATAGGAAATACCATGCCGTGAAGCTGGAGAGTGGCGATGGCTGGAGCATCATTGATGAGGAGGGCAATGTGGTGGTTGACGACGAGTTTGACGGCACTGATGAGCTGTCAGACATCTGGGGTGACACCTATTGGGTGAAGAGCGACGGCAAGTTCATGCTCTACAGCGTCAAGGATTCCCGTAAGCCCATCTCCGATGTGGAGTACAATCACGTCAGCGAGATGTACAAGGGGCGGGCGCTGGTAGCCCGCGCTGGTCAGCCCATCAAAATCATCAATGAAAAGGGCGACGTGGTGGCCACCCTTCCTACCGACATTGTGGAGGTGGTATTCAATTTCAGCCCCTTCTGTTCTTTCATGAAAAGCGACAAGACTTATGGCTGGATGGATATGGATGGCCGTATTATCAAGGAGGGGTTCTTCTTTGTGGCCTGTGGTCTTGACCGGGTGGCAGTGGCACAGCAGAAAGAGGACGGACCTTTCCTGATTTTCGATGCCAAAGGCCAGGAAACAGGGCGTTTCAAGGCCGATGCCATACACCGCGTATCTTCTGATGCCATACTGGCCAAGGTGAAGGATCAGTTCGTGCTTTTTGATAATAGTGGCAAGCAGTTGTGTAAGTTCAAAAGGTCGATAGAGAATATGGATTCCTTCGTTGACGGCTATGCCACCTTCTTTGTCTCATCAGATAAGTGCGGCATTGTCAACGACAAAGGCGAAGAAGAGCTGAGGGCCAAGTATGTGTGGCTGGGCAATCTGGGAGGTGGCCGTTTCCTGGCGTGCAAGAATTCCAAGTTTGGCGTCATCGACCATGAGGGCAAGGAGCTCCTGGATATTGACTACGATGCCATCATCAAGCTGGGTGACAACTATCTGGTGAAGGAGGGCGATGTATGGCTGCTGCTGGATGACAGCGGTGAGGAGCTCTTGGGCGACATAGCCGCCGTGAACACGGTGTCGTGTGCCGAATACAGAATTCGTTTTTTCGACATGAGCGCCATTGCCGGTGATGTGGCCAAGTTGGCCAACCTGTTCGACCCCTCGCTCACCGTGGCCCTGCTGGCTACCCGCTTGAGCATAGAGCCTACTTCCGACTTGCGCTATCATTCCATGATTACCCAGCAGGAAACCATGGGCGATCATCAGGCCAACGTGAGCTATCATTTCGATGGCTCGGTGGTGAAGGAGCTGACGCACCAGGAAATCAGGGGTGAGTTCTTCCGTTGGACAGAGACCGTCATTGACGGATATGATTGGAGCGATGCTCCTCTGGACGTCATTACCATTAAGTTGGACATTAGCGGCGAAATGGATTATGACGATGCCGAGTTGCTGATGAAGCAGGCATTGAGCAAGCTGGACTACAAGCTGAATGAAGATGGCGACATGTTTGCGACCATTAACGGCAAAAAACGCCACATCTCTTTTACCCGTGGCACCTTGGGTGAGCTAGTGATGACTATCTCCAAGTAAAAACCAGAAAAGCAAAGGTAATGATTTTGCCGTCGGCACCATGTGCAGAGCCGCAT
>CAMNJH010000220.1 GCA_946541275.1 uncultured Prevotellaceae bacterium | reverse complement strand
AGTCTGTGGCCTGCTCGGTAAGGCGCGGTAACAGCTTCTTGGCCATGAGCCCTGCCACAATGGGGAGGATGACCACCCAAAGGATGCTGAAGAACATGCTGACCACGTCGACGTCGACCGTCTTACCGGCCAGCAGCAGTACCAGCAGCGGTGTCATCAGAGGTGCCAACAGCGTTGACACGCCCGTCATGCCCACGCTGAGCGCCAAGTCACCCTTGGCCAGATAGGTGATGACATTCGAAGCCGTGCCACCAGGACAACAGCCCACCAGCACCACGCCCAGTGTCAAGGCATCATCCAGTCCCAGAAGACGACTGAGCAGCCACGCCAGCAAAGGCATGATGGTGAACTGAGCCATACACCCTACGATGACATCGCGCGGCCGACTGAACACCACACGGAAATCGTCAAGCCGAAGCGTCAGTCCCATGCCGAACATGATAATCCCCAACAGAGGGTTGATGAGCGACGGGCGCAAACCGCTCAGGATACTGGGAAACAACAACGCAAAAACCGCTACTGCCAGAACCAGTAGCCCCATATAATCAGAGATAATCTTGCAAATTCTTTTAATCATACATCAGCACTTGAACAGATGACGCAGGCAGGAGACCTCATGTGACATGCCTCACTTCAGCTGCCTGACGGGGAAGGTAAAATAAGTATCGGGGAAGGGTTCGTCTTTCAGTGTGAAGTGCCACCATTCCGAATAAAGCGCCTTGAAGCCGTGGCGCAGCATGGCCTTGCGCAGAATCATGCGGTTGGCAAACTGCTCGGGTGTGATGGAACGTCCTGTAGGGCTCTTGCTGTTATCGCCCGTGTACACTTCCGTTTCAGGATTGCCACAGAAGTCGGTATGACTCTCAGGCCCGAACCAGTCGAAAGTGCCACCCATGTCAACCTCCTTTCCTGTGTTCATATCGAAGAGCGTCAAGTCAACGGTAGAGCCGCGTGTGTGACCACTCTTCAAGCTGATATAATCCTGCTCAAAGAGCACGCTCTTCTTCAAGTCGGGGTAGAAGTAAGGTTTCATCTTGGTGTCCGACGTGTCGGCAGCCCAGCGCACAAAATGGTCAACGCCTTTCTGTGGGCGATAGGCATCGTAAATCTTCAGCCGGTAGCCTTGTGCTATCACGTCGTCGCTCACCGCCCTGAGAGCCTGGGCAGCCTCCTTGGTAAGGAGCGCAGAGGGTTGCTCATAGCCATCAATGCGAGCGCCCACGAAATTGTAGGTACCGTAGTAGCGTATTTCCAGGATGGCATCGGGCACGGCGTCGGTCAGCATGGTGAAGTGGCTGGTGTCTTCACTGTTAGCCAGTTTCACTTCGCCTTTTGTATCTTTTGTACTGCGACTAGAGACGGCTGCAGTGCTGCAACAGAGCAAAAGACAGACAGCGAACAGACAGGACTTCATTCTATTCATATACTTATTTTATTATTGATTTGACGGCAAAGGTATAAAAAATAACGTGAAGCGCCAAGCTTTTCCGCCTTTTTCTGTTTACTTCCCTTCCAGGCGCAACAGGTTTTGCCGGGCTGTTGACAATCCCTGGCGGGCAGCCTGAGTGAACCAATAACGGGCAGAATCTGTGTCGCAGGGCAGGCTCATGCCATGAAGGAACAGCGTGCCCAGATTGTTCTGGGCTGCGGCATGCCCCTTGGCCACGGCCAGCCGATAGAGCCGTTGCGCCTCGGCGTAGTCACGCCTGACGCCCAGTCCGTTCTGATACAGCCACCCCAGATTGTTCTGCGCCAGCGTGTTGCCCTGTTCAGCTGCCAGAGTGAGCCAATGGGCAGCTTCAGCATAGTTCTGACTGACACCCAGCCCATCCTTGTAGAGCACGCCAAGATTGTTCTGCGCCCATGCTTCGCCTTGCCGGGCAGCCAGCAGATACCACTGAGCAGCCTCCTCGAAGTGTTGTTCCTTGTCGTAAAACATACCAAGGCGCAACTGAGCCTTCGCGTCACCCTGCTCAGCCTTCAGCAGCAGGGAGTCTGGGGCTGCCAGTCCCCCACCCTGCCGGCGGGCGGCGGGGCTACAGGCCAGAAGCATGGCCAGCAGCAAGATGCAACCTATTGACCTCATTCTGCCAGCAGGGAGTGAATGGCCTGCAGCATCTCCTGCGGCAGAGAGAAGCGCGGGTCGGGATTGTCAACAGTAATGACTTGCAGGAAGTGCGCCATCTCCTGGCGGTATACCGTCTGCATGTGACGATTCGCCTGATTGGAATGCAGGAACGAATAACGGGTATTAGCCAGTCGGTCGGCCAGTTTCGTAAAGGGAGCATAGGGAGTCTGCCTTATGCCGGCATAGTAATGCTCGCCAGCCCGCTGCTCTCGGGTACGGCCTTTGTCGTTGGTCAGCGCGTAGACAATCTCGGCAGCCACGACGGCCTGCTCTTCGTTCATCCACAGTCGCGCCTGTCTGACCACATCGTTGTAAGTCAGTCGGGCGTCCTCAATGCTGTCGTGAAAGTAGGCTCCAAAGAATAATGGCAGCAAATCGCACTCAGTGGCGCATACCTCGTACCCATAGTCGAAAACCGACTGCGCCACCATATCCAGATGCACGCCGTAGGGCTTATCGTCATCATACGTCTGGTTCACGCTGGCATGCAGCGCGTGCGCCGACAGTCGAATCTCTTCTATCACCGTGCGGTGGTCATCCACCCACCTGTTATAAACTTCCTGCTTCATAGAAATCGATTACTAACATTCATTTGCTATACCGCAAAGGTAAGAAAAAAAACTTGAAGTACCAAGAGTTTTACGGGGATTGTTTTCAATTCTAATAATTAGTTGTTGGATATTTTTTCCTAGCCTACTTTTTTCCTTCTTTCCTAAATATCTTAAATTTCATGGATGCAAAGGTACTATTTCTTAGATAAAGCATGCAGTTTTGTTTGCAATTCAAAAAAAAATGCCTACCTTTGCAGCTATAAAGCAGTAAAACAAAATTAAATTACCTCATATGAAACGATTATTTCTGTTCATATTACCTTTCGCCTTTCTGTCGTGCAACATTGACAATCCATCCATAGAAACACCTGATGTGTCTGGCTTTCCCCCAGAAGAAGAGGAAATCACCGGTGGACCTGATGCTTTCCTGAACGGGGTGCTGAGTCGTAACTTCAGCAGCATCGTCGATGTGAAAAAGGACGGTAAGACCTATACCCACCTGCTTACGATGGCTGAAGAGGCTGTGGCCCAGACCAAGGGCACGAGTAAGACGGGGCTGCCTTTGCTCTATCAACAAGAGAACTTCCCGACAGCCTATAATTACTTCATGGGGTGGGATGTGGACACGGCTGCCGTCTATAAGACC
>CAMNJH010000219.1 GCA_946541275.1 uncultured Prevotellaceae bacterium | reverse complement strand
GACCGCCGACTGGTTCCAGTTCCTGAAGGATAAGTACGGCAGCCAGCATCCGCGCCTGACAGAAATCAAGAACTTCGACACCATAGAAGCCACCAAGGTGGCCGAAGCCAACCAAAAGCTCTATGTGAACAGGCAGGAGGGCTTCATCGGAACCGGGCTGAAGAAAGATGAGTTCGTGTGCAACTGCTCGGATATTGACGACATCATCATCTTCTATCGTGACGGCAAGTATAAAGTGGTTCGCGTGGCAGAAAAACTCTTTGTGGGCAAGAACGTGCTCTGGCTGGGCGTGTTCAAGAAGAGCGACAAGCGCACCATCTACAATGTTGTCTACCGTGACGGTAAGTCGGGGCCCTGCTATATGAAGCGCTTCAACATCACGGGCATCACCCGCGACCGTGAGAACGACTTGACACAGGGCACGCCGGGCTCGCGCATTCTCTACTTCACGGCCAATCCGAATGGTGAGGCCGAGGTCATCAAGGTGACGCTCGACGCCTCTGTGCAGGCTGCCAATCCCCGCGCCAGCATCTTCCTGGAGCGCTCGTTTGCCGACATCATCATCAAGGGGCGTGCCTCAAAGGGCAATCTGCTCACCAAGAAGCCAGTGCACCGCATCGCCTTGAAGAGCCAGGGACACTCCACACTGGGCGGCCGCAAGGTATGGTTCGACCCCGATGTGAACCGCCTGAACTACGACGAGCACGGCCGCCTGCTGGGCGAGTTCTTCGATGAAGACCAGATTCTGGTGGTGCTCCAGAACGGTGATTTCTACCTGACCAACTTTGACGCTAACAACCACTACGAAGACAACATCCTGCGGCTGGAGAAGTTCCAGGCAGACAAGGTGTGGACGGCAGTGCTGTTCGATGCCGACAACCAGGGTTATCCCTATATGAAGCGCTTCCTTATGGAAGCCACGAAGCGTAAGCAGAATTTCCTGGGTGACAATGCCTCGTCCAAGCTCGTGTTGCTCACGGACCAAGTCTATCCGCTCATCCAGGTTACCTATGGTGGCAAGGATGAGTTCCGCGGCAGCGAGGAGATTGATGCTGAGCAGTTCATCACCGTGAAAGGCTTCAAGGCCAAGGGCAAGCGTCTGAGCACCTATGAGATAGAGAGTATTGTGGAACTGGAGCCACAGCGTTTCCCTGAGGTTCCCGAAGGCGAAAACGATGACGACGATGCCGCCGACTCCAGCCCGGAAGAGGGCTCTGCAGGAGGGCCTGAGAATATGGATCCTGATGCCGGCAAGAGCCAGCAACAGGTTATTGACGAGATGACCGGGCAGCTCAGTCTGGACTTCTGACAGTTCTTGCCCATTTAAAAGAGCGATGCTATGATGAGAAAAGCAGGGATGTTTTTAGCCGCTGTGTGCTGCTGGTGCTTGCTAGGTACAGCAAGGGCACAGAGCTACTATCAGGTGGGCTTTGGCTCTACCAATATTCTCGACACCTATCTCTCGCAGGAGAAGTTCAAGGGCACGGGCATCACCCTGCTTAACATGCGTGAGCATCGAAAACTGCTCAGTTTTCCGCAGCAGGACGGCGATGGCCAGCCCTACATCACTCCTGCCCTCTGGAGCACCGTCGTGCAGAATCAGGTTCATGTGTCACTGGGCGAAGACCGCGCAGGCAATGAGTCGATGATGGAGGGGGCCTATAACTTCTATCTGGGGCGCTATCGCCTGTGGGAGCTGCTGGACGGGCACCTGCGATTGCAGGCTGGCGGACTGGCCAATCTTGGACTAGGGTTCCTCTATGACACTCGCAACTCCAACAATCCGGTCCAGGCACGGCTGTCGCTACAGCTGATGCCCTCAGTCATCGGCACCTACGGTTTTCGCCTGTTCCGGCGCCATGCGTCGCTGCGCTATGAGCTGGATCTTCCACTCGCCGGACTCGCCTTCAGCCCTAACTATGGACAGTCTTACTACGAGCTGTTCTCACAGGGTGACTACGACCACAACGCCGTGCCTACCACCTTTGTCTCACAACCCAACTTCCGACAGCAGCTCATGTTGAACTTCTCCATCAGCCGCCGCACCACAGTACAACTAGGATGGCTGGGCGACTACCAGCAGCTGCAAGTGAATAATCTGAAACAGCATGTGCTGGCCAACAGGCTGATGATAGGCTTGGCAAAGGGTTTGTAGCTGATGATTTAGACAGATGATCATGAAGATACGAAACATATTATACGCTATTTGTCTGCTGGCGCTCTGCGCGTCGTGTGTGGACGAGGAGGAATTTGCCGATACCCCTGAAGGCAATTTCGAGGCATTATGGAAAATCATTGACGAGCACTACTGCTTTCTTGACTATAAGCAACATGAGATAGGGCTCGACTGGCAGGCCGTCTACAATAAATACAAGGTACGCATAGACCCCAAAATGACGGACATGCAGCTCTTTGAAGTGCTGACGCAGATGCTAGGCGAACTTCGCGACGGCCATGTGAACCTGACTGCGGCCCACGACTATGGGCGCTACTGGACTTGGTACGAAGCCTATCCCACCAACTTCAGTGACTCGCTTTGCAGGCTCTATATGGGTACCGACTATCGCATTGCTTCCGGATTGGAGTACCGTATTCTGGATGACAACATAGGCTACGTCCGCTACGAGAGCTTCCAGTCGGGTATTGGGGAAGGGAACCTTGACGAAGTGCTGATGCACATGATGTTGTGCCAGGGGCTGATTATTGACATTCGTGGCAATGGGGGCGGCGACCTGACCAATGCCGAGAAGCTGGCAGCCCGCTTCTGCCATGAGAAGACACTGGTGGGCTACCTGCAGCACAAGACCGGGCCTGGGCATTCCGACTTTTCCGAAATGGAACCGCACTATCTGGAGCCCTCGTCCAACATCCGTTGGCAAAAGCCTGTCGTTGTGCTCACCAATCGCCATGTGTTCTCGGCCGCCAATGAGTTCACCATGTACATGAAGGCCTTACCACAGGTGAAAATTGTTGGCGATCACACGGGTGGTGGGGCTGGCATGCCCTTCAGCTCGTCACTGCCAAACGGGTGGAACGTGCGCTTCTCTGCCGTTCCCACCTACGATGCCCAGCGCCATAGTACAGAGTTCGGATTGGAGCCTGACTATTATGTCAGCCTCAGCAGTGAGGACTTCCAACGCGGCAAGGACACCATCATTGAGTTCGCACGCCAACTGCTACGCGACTGATTATCATGGTGAAATGCCCAGAATTGATATACCCGACGAGAAAAAATGATATTTCTTCTCAAAAAGTTTGGTAGATTCGCAGAAAAGTAGTACCTTTGCACCCGCGCTTGAACAGGAAGCGCCTGTGGCGGAATTGGTAGACGCGCTAGACTTAGGATCTAGTATCTCAC
>CAMNJH010000218.1 GCA_946541275.1 uncultured Prevotellaceae bacterium | reverse complement strand
TCAAATAGAAAGCTATTATACTCTTGCACTTTGTGCCAACAAATATGTTATTGCCCAAAAAAGCGGCTGTCACATTGTGGCAACCGCTTTTTTTGATGGGGTGATATTATTCCACCACGATGGGCTTGTACTTCGGAACCAGAGTCTTCATGATGAACCAGCCAACGAGGTAGGCAACGGCGCAGATGCTGAACACCACCATATAGGCGGCAGGTGTTCCCTGGAACGACATGGCTGCCCAGGGATCGGTGAGCATTTGTCCGCCATGCTCGGTCACGAACTGAACCATGTCGGATGCCGTTGTGCCGGGCTCGATGGTGCCCTTCGTCAGCTCAAATGCCTTTTCGATGTTCTCACGATTCAGCACCAGTGATTTGCCACCTTCGTATCCAGCCACAGAGAACGAGCCGGCAGCCCAGTCGAAGAAGAAACCGGAGCCTTTGTTGATGGCAAACGAACCCAGACCACCAGCCATGGAGCCGATGCCCGTGATGGTGCCGATGGTGCTCTTGGGGAACATGTCGCCAATAGTGGAGAACAGGTTGGCCGACCAAGCCTGGTGACCAGCTCCCAGCAGGCCGATGAGGATGGCGGGCCACCAGGCGCTGTAGGCACCCATGGGCTGTGCCAGCAGGCCCAGCAGGGGGAAGCAGGCGAATATCAGCATGGCGCGCATGCGACCCAGATAGGGATTCATGCCCTTCTTCTCAACGAAATAGGTGGGCAGATAGCCACCGCCGATGGAGAGGATGGTGACAATGGCATACAGCGTGAGAATGAGCAGGATGCCCATGGTGGAGTCACTGGTGTAGCCGTACTGGTCACTGAAGTATGCAGGAGCCCAGAACAGGAAGAACCACCATACGCCATCGGTCATGAACTTACCCACGATGAACGACCAGGTCTGCTTGAACTTGAAGCAATCCCAGAAGGGGATGGTCTTCTCTTCCTTCACATTCTCGCGGTCCTGTACCTTGGCGATGTCGTTGTCCTGCTCAATGTAGTTCAGCTCGGCCTGGTTGACGCGCTTGTTCTTGGCGGGTTTCTCATAGAGCCATATCCACAGGCCCATCCAGATGAAGCCCAGGGCACCGATGATGATGAAAGCCATCTCCCAGCCCCAGGCACGGGCCAGCAGAGGTATGGTGGCAGGAGCAGCCAGGGCACCGACGGAGGCGCCGCTGTTGAAGATAGAGGTGGAGAAAGCACGGTCCTTCTTGGGGAAGTACTCGGCGGTTACCTTGATGGCGGCGGGGAAGTTGCCGGCCTCGCCGACAGCCAGAATCAGGCGGCAGGCCAGGAACAGCCATACGCTAATGGTGGTCAGCGAGATGGTGACGAAGCTGGCAATGCCCACGGCGGCCCATCCGCAAACGGCATGCAGGCAGGCGCCTACTGACCACACGAAGATGGCGATGAGATAGCCCTTCTTGGTGCCCATCCAGTCGATGAACTTTCCTGCGAACAGGTTGGCTATGGCATAGAAAATGGAGAACAGACCCGTGATGGTTCCATAGTGGTCGTTGGTCCAGTTAAAGTCGGGGGCAATGAAGTCTTTCCACGTCAGGGAAAGCACCTGGCGGTCCATATAGTTGATGGTGGTGGCCAGGAAGAGCAGTCCGCAGATGACCCAGCGGAAATTACTCATTTTGGTGGTTTGGATAGGAGTCATAGTTACTTGATATCGATTACGGGAATATTGTCTTTGTCATTATAGTACAGGTTCTCGCCAGCCATACCCCAGATGAAAGTATAGTAATAGGTGCCGGCTGCGGCGTGGATGCTCCATTCGGGGCTCATGATGGCCTGCTCGTTGTGCAGCCAGACGACACGGCTTTCCTGCGGCTCACCCATGATGTGGGCAATGGTCTGGTCGGCGGGCAGGTTGAAGTAGTAGTAGGCCTCAATGCGGCGTCCGTGGGTGTGGGGCGGCATGGTGTTCCAGGCGGCGCCGGGATTCAGCTGCGTCAGGCCAAGCTGCAGCTGGCAGGGTCCCTCTTCCAGCACGTCGTTCACGATGAGCTTGTAGACGGTGCGGTTGTTGCACTCTTCGAGTGAGCCTACAGGTCCCCACACGGCAGCCTTCAGCGAGCCCTTCCGACCGTCCAGGGTGATCCACTGGGTCTTGTAGTGCTGATGGGCAGTGGCGCTGTTCAGGTAGAACTTGGCAGGCTTGGAGGCATCCTTTGAGCGGAACAGCACCTCCTTGTTCACGTCCTTGTCCTTGGCAATGTGGCCACGGCCGATGTAAAGGGCTTCCTTCGGTGACAGAGCGTACTCCTTGCCGTCGACGATGACCACACCGTCGCCCTCACCGCAGTTCACCACGCCCAGCTCACGGTTGTAGAGGAAATACTTTTCCTTGATGCCGGGGTCAACGTCGAGGCCCAGCTCCAGGAAGTTCTCCAGCTTGAGCGTCTTCGTTACAGGCATGGCACCGCCGAAGATGAAGCGGTCGTAGTGTGAGTAGGTGAGATGGATTTTGTCGGCCTCCATCACTTTCTCCATGACGAAACGTTCGCGCAGTGTCGGCGTGTCATAGTGCTTCACGTCCTCAGGATGGCAAGCCTTCTGGAACTTCACATCCTGCTGGGCCTGTAAGCCCAGTGCGCCCAGGAACAGGGCGGTGCATAATAGTGCTTTTTTCATATTGATATATTATTTGTTTGCTTTTTCTTCTTTCACGATGCGCATGCGGTTCCACACCACCATGCCTATGGTGATGAGGGTGAGAACGCCCATGCCAATCCAGCGCATGTACTTCACGAAGGCATAGATGACGTAGCCGAAGAGTGAAGAGGCGAAGTCGAGGGCACCACCTTCAAAGCCTTCAGGAATCTTGGCAGCCGAGGCCGTGGGGTCGGTCTTGTAGACCTCGTTGGCAGCCAGCGTGAAAGCAGAAGCCATGTCAGTCACGAAATAAAGACCAACGATGAGGGCCACCAGGCCAATGATGAGGCTCTTCACCACATTGCCCTTGGTGTAGGGCAGAATGATGGGGAACAGGTAGAACATGCCGGCCAGCGAAGCCAGGGGCAGGAACTGGTTGCCAGGCAGGAACACGGCGATGGCCAGGATGACAGGAATCAGGATGACCGAGCAGACCAGCGTAGTAGGATGTCCGATGACCAGTGCTGGCGACATGCCTATGTGCACCTTCATTCCTCCAAAGCGCTTCTTGGCCACTTCCTGCGTCTTCTCAGCGATGGGCTTCAGTCCGTCAATGAAGAGCGAGGTGATGCGAGGAATCAGCTCCATCACAGCGCCCATGGTTACACCAAGGAACAGCACTTTCTTGATGTCGAGCTGGGCAGCCCATCCGATGAGGACACCCACAATGACACCCAGCACCAGAGGTTCGCCCAGCACGCC
>CAMNJH010000217.1 GCA_946541275.1 uncultured Prevotellaceae bacterium | reverse complement strand
GGTTGAGCAGCAGGGCGCAGTTGGCCAGCATACCGGGGATGAAGTTGTAGAGCAGAACCATGACGCACATCAGCAGCACGAAGGCCACGATGAACGAGATGACACCCTGCTGGATGGACTTGGCGCCGAGCGAGGGACCCACCATCTGATGCGAAAGGATGCGCATGGGGGCGGGCATCTTACCTGAGTTCAGCGTGTTGGCCAGGTCCTTGGTATCGTCGATGGTGAAGTTACCCGTGATCTGCGAGTTACCACCATTGATCTCTGAGTTCACGTTAGGAGCGCTGTAGACGGCATCGTCAAGCACGATGGCCACGGCCTTGCCCACGTTCTCGCGCGTCAGGCGTGCCCACTCGCGCGTACCTTCTGAATTCATCTGCATCGACACGTCGGGCTTGCCCATCTGGTCGTAACCATCGCTGGCGTTGACAATGACGTCGCCCTCCAGCGGTGCGCGGCCCTGCGGGTCGGTGACCTTGATGGCATAGAGACGGAACTGCTCGCCCTTCTCACCCTGCATGATGGGGCCGTCGGCCTTGGCACCCCAGAGCAGCTTCACATTCAGCTGGCGCTGCATGCGCATGCCCATATCTGAGTGCAGCACATCGTTCACGGCTGCGGTGTCGTGTACGCTGGCATGACCCACGATGGCGTTGCCACCAGCGTAGAGCTTCAGGTTGGGACGGGTGTACTTGCCTTCGCTGGCCTGGTCGGCACCTGCCTGAGCGGCCATCTGCTCGGCCAGGGTAGCCTCGGGCTGATCCTCAGCCTTGGCTTCCTCTTCGGCAGCGGGGGCCTGCTCCTCGGCGGTCTCGGTCTCAGCGGTCTCGGCAGCCTCAGCTGCGGGCTTCTCTTCAATCTCCTCGCCGTTCTGGGCAGCTGTGTAGTTGTCCAAGAGCTGGTTGATATTGCCAATCAGAGCAGACATCTCGTCGGCGCTGAAGGTCTCCCAGAACTCCAGGTTGGCGCTGCTTTCCAGCAGCTTCAAAATGCGCTCCTTATCCTTCACACCAGGCAGCTCAACCATGATGCGTGACTGGCCTTCCAGACGCTGGATGTTGGGCTGTACCACGCCGAACTTATCAACACGGTTGCGAACCACGTTCTCGGCGTTCTCCATGGCGGAGCTGACCTCAGCCTTCAGGGCATTGCGCACGTCGTCGTTCTCCGACTGGCTGGTCACCTTGTCGCGCAGCTGCTGGGTAGCGAAAATCTCGCGCAACTTGCGGTTGCTGACGTTCTTCTCCCAGAGGTCACAGAAGATGTCGACGAAGTCGCCACCGTTCTGCTGCTCTTCTTTCTTGGCCTGCTCGAGTACCTTCAGGTAGTCGGCGTCCTGCTTGTGGGCTGCCAGCATGTCAACGATGTCGGGTACTGACACCTCCATGATGACATTCAGACCGCCCTTCAAATCAAGGCCAAGGCCCATTTCCATCTCACGGCACTCCTTGAGGTTCCATGACCAGAGCCAAACCTTGTTGGTCTCGATGGAATCCTGATAGGTTTGCGCTGCCTTCTCGCCCTGCTCGGTGCGGATCTTATCTATCTTGTTCTCGTAGTGACGGGTCACAAACGAAAAGGACAGATAGAAGCAGCATACCAGCACGAGCGCGATGGCAATAAACTTTACAATTCCTTTGTTTTGCATTTTGGTTATTATATTATTTGTTGCTTAATTTGCGCAATTTGACCTGCAAATATAGTGATTTTTTTACACTGCGAAAAATTTTTGGCCACTTTTCTATATTTTTTTAATATTTATCCACTATTCGGGCTGTTTTCAGGCCCTTTTTGCCGTTTTTTCCTGTTTTTCCCAGTCATTTTTCAGACAAAAAAGTGAGGATGGGAGCAGAAGAGCGTCATGGCTTTTAGGAATGAGCAAAACATTCCTTTTTGTTTACAAAACAATTCGATGTAAGGGTAGCCAACTATCCTCTTACCTCTTACCTCTCACCACTCACCTCTCCCCTCTAATACGAAAGGCAGGTCATTTCCACTTCAGCCAGCAGATGATGGGGAAATGGTCGCTGGCCTTGATCTTGTTGTCTACGTGGCAGTTGTAGGGCACGAAGTGGTCAGAGCACATGATTTCGTCAATGCGGAAATAGAAGCCTTTCTGGTTGTAGGAGATGCCCAGCCCGTTGCCCGATTCGACATAGCAGTCGGTAAGGCCTTGTGCCACTGTGCGGCGGACATAGGAGATGGGCGTGTCGTTGAAATCACCGCAGACGATGATGGGGTAGCGGCGGTGGCGCTCAATGTACTGGTGCACTGCGTTGGCCTGTCGGGCACGCTTCACCATGGCGGTGCTCAGCTTGCCCAGCAGCATGCGTGTCTCGGCATGGGCTTCACCCCGTTTCATGTCGCCGTTGATCATGTTCCTGTAGCGCTCACGGTCGGCCATGTTCAGGTGGGTTGTCTCAAAGTGGTTGTTCACCACGAGCACGGTGTCGTCTTCCACCTGAAGGAAGAAGGCGGCTGAGCCATTGGCCTCCGACTCGTACCAGATGCGCTCTTTCTTCAGGATGGGGTAGCGTGAGTGTATGCCCACGGCGTTGATGCTCACCAGCTGTGGACGGGTCACATGGACGGTGTCGTTGTAGGGGTAGATCTTGGCTATTTCCTTTAGGTAGTCGGGCTTGATGCTGACGTCTTCCTGCAGGCAGACAATGTCGGCATTCTGCTGTTCCAGATAGCTGTAGATGGCTACTTGCGGGTTGTCGCATTCCTGCAGGTTGTAGAGGTCTACATTGTAGGATATCACCTTGATGCAGTCCTGGGGCGGGGTGGAGCTGAGGTGCAGTGGGATATAGGTGCGGGTGGCGGGGTAGGACAGCAGGAGTCCTGCCAGGGAAACCCATGAGCGGCGCCATTTGACGAAAATCCAAACGACGAGCAGTACCAGGTTGGCAATGAGGAAGAAAGGGTAGAGCATACCGGCACAAGCAAGGATGGGGTGGTCGACGGGATTGAGCCTGTCGCTCCAGCCCACCAGCACCATCAGCGCCGTGAGGGTGACGGTGGCACCCATCAGCACGTGCAGGAGTATGTTCTTGATTATGGACATCAGAATGTGGAGTGCCTGTTACCGCTCACGACTGGCTTCGAAGAGCCGTTGCTTTTCTTCCTTGGTCAGACTGTCGTATCCGCTCTTGCGAATCTTGTCCAGTATGGCATCCACCTCAGCCTGCCGTTGCTGCTTGCGGGCGTTGTATTCCATGTCGTCCTGACGGGTTGGACCATAGCCAGGCTGGCGGGTGTTGGTCTGCCGCTGGTTGTTGCTCTTTGCCGTGTTCCGCGTATCAAAGCTGCGCTTCAGGTTGTCGAAGAACTGCCGGCCGCTGCCCACATTGAAATGGCTGCCGGGATGGCGCCGCCAATAGAGGATGAGCAACAGGCCGAAGAGCATGCCGCCCAGATGGGCCATGTGGGCCA
>CAMNJH010000216.1 GCA_946541275.1 uncultured Prevotellaceae bacterium | reverse complement strand
GCGACGTACGCGTCATCGTCTACGATGGTAAGATGCACCCCGTTGACTCCAACGAGCTCTCGTTCATGCTGGCAGCCCGTAACGCCTTCTCAGCAGCCTTCCGCGAGGCTGGTCCCAAGGTGCTGGAGCCTATCTACGACCTCGAAGTGCTGGTGCCTGCCGACTATATGGGTGACGTGATGAGCGACCTGCAGGGACGCCGCGCCATCATCATGGGCATGGACAGCGAGGCTGGCTACCAGAAGCTCTCTGCCAAGATTCCTCTGAAGGAACTGGCCAGCTACTCTATCGCACTGAGCTCTATCACGGGCGGACGCGCTTCCTTCTCTACCAAGTTCAGCAGCTACGAGCTGGTGCCCAACGACATCCAGCAGGCTCTGATCAAGCAGCACGAGGAGGAGATGAAGGACGAGGATTAAGCCTTTATCTTCCATTATTCATAACAAACAGAATCCCGAGGCAGCAATGGCTTGTCTCGGGATTTTTTTATAGGCCATGGAAATGATATGAGTGAACAACTGCTCACATATCATGAACACTTTTTGCAATCTCCAAAACTCTTCACAGAGCGCGTAACATGTTTATTATCAATCAGTTTCCGTGAAGGGTTCTGTATCTCCTTTCTGTATCATTGCTTCTATTAATTTGGCACAATCATCTTTTTCCCCTCACACGGCGGCGGGATTTTTTCATGGGGGGCCGACTTTTTGAAAAACGGCGCCGCCATTTTTCAAAAAGTCGCCTCCGTTTTACCAAAAGTCGACGCCCCAGACAGAGTAGTCAAAAGAGCCAGTTAGAAAATTGACTGTCATGCCAACATCTGCGATAAGGTAGAGCTGGCCACGCCCCAGAAAGAATGACTTGACAACCCTTCACCGCATACCTCTGGCCACCAGGCTTTTAGCTGGCAGGTGAAGAGTCCTGCGAACAATGTGATAATACTATTTGCAAAAAGTATTGGTGCATGCGTGCATCGTTGTCCAGCTCGGGGTGGAAGGCCGTTGCCAGCTGATGTCCCTGCTGAGCAGCCACCACATGACCGTCAATAGTGGCCAAAGGCTGACAATCAGAAGATAGCAGACTGTCAAAATAAGGTGCACGGATGAAGGTCATGGGAATGTCGTTGCCAATCCCCTCAACCTTCCCCACGGTGTGAAAGCTACCCAGTTGTCGGCCATAGGCATTTCGGAGGACCTGTGCCTGCATGGTATCCAGGTAGCCCCTGGACAGCAGAATCATACCGGCACACGTGCCAAACACAGGCAGCCCGCCGCTAATGGCCTGACGAATTGGTTCCAGCAGGCCAAGACTTCGCAACAAGCGCATCTGCACCGTGCTCTCGCCACCTGGCAGTATCAGCCCGTCATGAGGCTGTTGCCAGTCAGCCAGCTGGCGCACTTCAAAGGCTTCAACACCCATGCTTTGGAGCAGCTGTATGTGCTCGATGAATGCCCCTTGCAGGGCAAGTACGGCAATTCTCATCTCCCCCGCTCAGCCATTAAGAGTTCTATTTCCTGCTCGTTAATACCCACCATGGCCTCGCCCAGATCCTCTGACAACAGGGCCAGCATACGGGCATCCTGATAGTTGGTCACTGCCTGCACGATGGCTGCGGCCCGCTTGGCAGGATTGCCACTCTTGAAGATGCCACTCCCTACAAACACGCCCTCGGCACCCAGCTGCATCATCAATGCCGCATCGGCCGGTGTGGCTATTCCTCCGGCTGCAAAGTTCACCACGGGCAGCTTGCCATTCTCATGCACAAAGCACACCAGTTCATAAGGCGCCTGCAACTGCTTGGCAGCCTCAAAAAGCTCGTCGTCACGCATGCTGACCAGCCGGCTAATCTCACTTTGCATCTGCCTCATGTGACTGACAGCCTGCACCACATCGCCCGTGCCCGGCTCGCCCTTGGTGCGTATCATTGTGGCACCTTCCGCAATGCGGCGCAGCGCTTCGCCCAGATTCTTGGCGCCACAGACAAAGGGCACGTCGAACTGCGTCTTGTCAATGTGATAGATATTGTCGGCAGGCGACAGCACTTCGCTCTCGTCGATGTAATCAATTTCGATGGCCTGCAGAATCTGCGCCTCGGCCACATGGCCAATGCGGCATTTAGCCATGACGGGAATGCTGACGGCCTCCTGAATGCCGCGTATCATGCGCGGGTCACTCATCCTGCTGACGCCCCCTGCCGCCCTGATGTCGGCAGGAATACGTTCCAGGGCCATCACGGCGCAGGCTCCGGCTTCTTCGGCTATACGGGCCTGCTCGGGCGTAGTTACGTCCATAATCACTCCGCCCTTTAGCATCTGAGCTAACTGGCGATTCAATAGTTGTCGTTCGTTCATTGTATTCTGTATTGTGTTGGTGAAATTCCCTTTTGCTTCTTGAAGAACTTCGAGAAATGGGCCTGGGTGTTGAAGCCCAGCTCGTAGGCTATCTCCTGAACAGTATGGTCGGTGGTGCGAAGCAGGCGCTCGGCCTCGGCCATGATGCGACCGTCAATGATGGACTTTGGCGATAGTCCGCGGGCACGCCTGACCACCTGTGCCAGATAGCCACTGGCCACGTTCAGCCGGTCAGCATAGTAACGCACGTCGCTGTTCGTACGGAAATGCAGTTCCAGCTCATGGGCGAACTGCCCGTATAGCTCATGGCTGCGACTCTTCAAGCCGCCACAGATAGAAGGCTGACTGTCAACGGCTTGCTGGGCGTGGCGCATGGCTTCATCGGTAGGCACTCCCTCATTCAAATAATAGGCCACGGTGGAGGCATAGAGATTGGCTTCACCGTGCGTTTTGAACTGCGTGTTGGGAATGACGAGTGTGCACAGGGGCAGCAACTGCTCATGAATGGCCTTGACCAGTTCAGGGGAGACCAGCTGCTCGCCCTGGGCAGAGTGCATGACGGGCATGTAAACCACGTGGCGGGGATGATATTTGGTCAGCAGATTCACCACCACGGTCAGGGTTTCCAGGGTGCGAATCATGCCTATCTTCACGGTCTGAGGCTCCACGTCGTTGACAATGGCCTCTATCTGCCCCTGCACCACGTCAGCCGGGAGGTCGAAGAAGTGCTGGATGCCCAGGGTGTTCTGCACGGTAACTGACGTGACGGCAGAGACGGCATAGCCACCCAACATCGAAATGGTTTTGATGTCAGCCTGCACACCTGAACCGCCCGCGGGGTCAGAACCTGTGATGGTCAATATGGGACTGAAAGTCTGCATTCTGCGTGCAAAGGAACATATTTTCCGCGATATACAGAAATAAAACTCCGATATTTACAAATAAAACTTGGGTTTATACAAACATCGGGGAGTCACAAGGGTCTCTACTCAGGAAGAGACGCTGCCGAGAAATGGTGCTGACCTGACGCGACATGGACGGTACGGCCATCGGGCATGTGCACCTCGGCGTCGGCCCCGGAGGGGATGGTGACACT
>CAMNJH010000215.1 GCA_946541275.1 uncultured Prevotellaceae bacterium | reverse complement strand
GTAAGAAGGCAATCGTGCGCGTTGACTTCAACGTGCCCCTGGACGAGAATGGTAAAATCACCGACGACACCCGCATCCGCGGTGCTCTGCCCACCCTGAAGAAGATTCTGGCCGATGGCGGCGCCGTGATCATCATGAGCCACATGGGCAAGCCCAAAGGCAAGGTGAACCCCAAGCTGTCACTGGGTCAGATTCGCGAGGCCGTGGAGAAGGCTCTGGGCGTGCCCGTCAGCTTTGCTCCTGATTGCGCCAAGGCTGCCGACGCCGCCGCTGCCCTGAAGATGGGTGAGGCTCTGTTGCTGGAGAACCTGCGCTACTATCCCGAGGAGGAAGGCAAGCCCGTGGGCATCGACAAGGCCGACCCCGCCTACGACGACGCCAAGAAGGCCATGAAGAAGAGCCAGAAGGAGTTTGCCAAGACGCTGGCCAGCTATGCTGACTGCTACGTGATGGATGCCTTCGGCACCGCTCACCGCAAGCATGCCTCCACGGCTGTCATCGCCGACTACTTCGATGCCGACAACAAGATGCTGGGTCTGCTGATGGAGAAGGAAGTACAGGCCGTTGACAACGTTCTGTCGAACATCAAGCGCCCCTTCGTGGCCATTATGGGTGGTTCGAAGGTCAGCTCGAAGATTGGTATCATCGAGAACCTGCTGGGCAAGGTGGACAAGCTCATCCTCTGCGGCGGCATGACCTATACCTTTGCCAAGGCCCACAATGGCGAGATTGGCAACTCAATCGTTGAGCTCGACAAGCTGGACGTGGCTCTGGGCGTTGAGGAGCTGGCCAAGAAGAACGGCGTTCAGCTGGTGCTGGGCAGCGATTGCACGGCTACCAATGGTCTGGACTTCGGAACTATGACTGTGAAGGAGGGTGCTGAAATCATTAACTGCCCTGCCGACAAGGTGCCCGAGGGCTTCGAGGGCGTTGATGCCGGTCCTGAGAGCCAGAAGGCTTTTGCCGAGGCCATCAAGGGTGCCAAGACCATCCTGTGGAACGGTCCTGCCGGCGTGTTTGAGTGCGACGCCTTCACCGCCGGAAGTCGTGCCATCGGCGAGGCTATTGCCAAGGCTACGGCCGAGGGTGCTTTCTCACTCATCGGTGGTGGTGACTCAGTGGCTTGCGTGAACAAGTTCGGTCTGGCTGACCAGGTGAGCTACATCTCGACTGGCGGTGGTGCTCTGCTAGAGGCCATCGAGGGCAAGGTGCTCCCCGGCGTGGCTGCTATCAAGGGCGAGTAAAAGTCTGACACTTAGGAATTTTACAAAGACATTATGAAGAAATTCTTAATGCCTATTATGGGACTTCTGGTCGTGCTAAGTTGCGGTCAGAAGTCTCGTTCTTCTTCCGACATTGACGAGGAGGAGGAAGAAGTACGTGAGGAGCTGGAGCTGAAGACCTGCACTTTCACCGATACGGTGGGTATTGCCCACGTTGAAGTCAGAATTGACTATCCCGTCAAGGGGGAAGTCAAGCTGGTGGACGCCATCCGTCTGTATATTGCCGAAGTCGTGGGTCTGGAAAGCGACGAGGTGGAACTGGCCGATGCCCAGGGTGTGACCGACTATTACGGCAACTCTCTGATGACAACGTTGTCGAGCCTGAACGAAGAATTCGTTAACGATGAATACGTCACTGAGCTCTACCACGACTGGTCGTTCACAAAACTCTACGAGACCGATGACTACGTCACGTTCCTCGGCGAGAGTGATATTTACGAGGGAGGAGTGCACGGCATCAACTACCAGTCGGGCATCACCTTCTTCGAGAATGGGCAACGGTTCGGCAAGGATATGCTACGCAAGACTGACAGTGATGAATTCCAGAAGCTATTACGCAACGGACTGCGTTCCTACTTTTCACATGAAGGGGAGGAGTTGTCAGATGAGAATCTGGCCGAGGAACTCATCGTAGTGGAAGACGTCTATCAGATTCCCCTGCCCAATGCCGAGCCTTACTTCATCGAGGATGGCTTGCATTTCGTCTATCAGCCTTACGAGATTTCGTATTACGCGGCTGGTATGCCTGAATTCACCATACCAATAAAGAAAATGCAGCCTTTCCTCAACAAGAAAGCCATTCGTCTGCTCGACCTGGACAATGACGATGAGGACGATTAAGGCTCTGGCAGCTGAAAACCATCTATGGTATGGGGGCTCCATTTCGTGTGGGCCCCATGCCTTTTTAAATGACATGCCCTAGAATTCCGAGGTGAAGTGGAATTGCAGGTGCTTGAAGTCCTGCTGGGCCATCTGTAGCATATAGCCAGAGTCGGCTAGGAAGACGTCGCGTCCCTCTTTGTCCTTGGCCATGTATTGGTACTTACGTTTTTTGAACTGTTCGAGTTCCTGCTCGTCATCACTGCTAATCCAACAGGCTTTGTAGAGGTGGACGGGCTCCCAGCGGCACTTGGCATTGTATTCGTTCTCCAGTCGATACTGGATGACCTCAAACTGCAGCTGGCCCACGGTGCCAATAATCTTGCGGTTGTTGAACTGGTTCACGAAGAGCTGGGCCACGCCCTCGTCCATCAGCTGGTCGATTCCTTTCTGCAGCTGCTTGGCTTTCATCGGGTCGTCATTCTCAATATACTTGAACAGCTCTGGCGAGAACGAAGGTAGTCCACGGAAATGCAACTGTTCGCCCTCGGTCAGTGTGTCGCCAATCTTGAAGATACCCCCAGTGTCGGGCAGGCCAACGATATCCCCCGGCCACGCCTCGTCAATGGTGCTCTTTCGTTGCGCCATGAACTGGGTGGGGCTGGTGAAGCGCATGGTCTTCCCCTGACGCACGTGCAGGTAGGGCTGATTGCGCTGGAAGCGCCCGCTACACACCTTGCAAAAAGCAATACACGAGCGGTGGTTGGGGTCGATATTAGCCGTTATCTTGAAGATGAAGCCCGTGAACTTCGGTTCTTCCGGATTCACATCGCGCTCCTCGGCTTTTGTCGGGCGAGGACTGGGAGCTATCTCAACAAAGCAGTTCAGGAGCTCTTGCACGCCAAAGTTGTTCAGGGCTGAGCCGAAAAAGACGGGAGCCACCTCGGCTGAGCGGTAGGTTTCCACGTCGAACTCGGGATAGACACCTTCCACCAATTCCAAGTCCTCACGTAGCTTCATGGCGTCTTGCTCCCCCACCCTGGCATCCAGCTCGGTGCTGTTGATGTCGACGGACACCTTCTCGGTGACGCGCTGCTTGTCGGGGGTGAACAAATCGAGCTTATCCTCATAGATATTATAAACGCCTTTGAACTTAGCACCCTGATTGATGGGCCAGCTCAAAGGACGAACCTTGATTTCGAGTTCCTGTTCCAGTTCATCAAGCAGGTCAAAGGGGTCGCGTCCCTCACGATCCATCTTGTTGATGAAGATGATGACGGGTGTTTTCCTCATCCGGCAAACCGTCATCAGCTTGCGCGTCTGCGTCTCCACGCCCTTGGCTCCGTCCACCACGATGATGGCAGAGTCTACAGCTGTCAGCGTGCGGTAGGTGTCTTCGGCAAAGT
>CAMNJH010000214.1 GCA_946541275.1 uncultured Prevotellaceae bacterium | reverse complement strand
TTTTCTCTATGTCTCATGGATAATTTTCAAAACGGCGTCGACTTTTTGAAAAATGGCGTTGACTTTTTCGAAAAAGTCGTGCTCCTTTTTTCATAAACCGACCACATTCTGGAAAAAAACAGCCGGTAGCATTTCCGGTAGCACTACGGTAGCACCAAAACTGATGGAAAATGCACCCAGAAGGTTTTGATATTCAGCAGGTTGCCTGCCCTGGTAGCACTTGTAGCACCTTCCTTCGCGCGTATTATACACGCGCGCGAAGGAGCTTGAGAAAAAAGGATACAAAGCAAGGTGTGGCTATTCGTAGCGCATGGAGCGAGCCGGATGAATACGTGACACCAGATAGCTGGGACCAATAAGTACCAGAATGCTGATGAGCAGCGTGGCTATGTTGATGAGCAGGAACAACGGAATGTTGATTTCCATGGGTGCTTCACTGACATAGTAGGTCTGAGGGTCAAGCTTGACTATCCCAGTGGTCTTTTGCAGAAGGATGATGCCCAGCCCCAGTATGTTGCCCCAAAGCAGTCCACGACCAATGATGAAGATGGCGAACCAGAGAAAAGTCCTGCGAATCAGCCCGTTGCGTGCTCCCAAGGCCTTCAGCACGCCAATCATCTGCGTTCGTTCCAAGATGATGATGAGCAGGCCGCTAATCATGGTAAAGCCTGCCAGTGCCACCATCAGCCCCAGAATGATCCACACGTTGATGTCGAGCAGCTGCAACCACTGGAACACTTGCGGATAATTCTGGTAGATGGTGAACGACGTGAGCATGTTTCCCTGGCTGTCCAGTCGGCCTTGTGACAGGAACATGCTGGTCATGTCGTCGTCAACCTGGTCAATGCGGTTGAAGTTGTCCACCAGGATTTCGGCTCCAGAGCAGAGGTCACCCTTCCATCCATTTCGCTTTCGGGCACCGTAGATGTCAATGAAGCAGTAGTAATCGTCAAATCGCTTCATGTTGGTCTGGTAGATGGCGTGCACCTTGTAGGCAATCTTGTCCACCCTGTGGCCGATGAAATAGGCATACACCAAGTCGCCCACGCGTAGCTTCAACTTGTCGGCCATGGTCTTCGAGATGACCAGGGCGTAGGGATGCTCCTCGTCGACGGCCACCCCGGGCTGTGGGTTGGTGTCGTGGAAAGCAGGCAGCTGTCCTTCCACAATGTTCTCTTGCAGGAACGCTGTGTCATATTCCGGGCCTAACCCCTTGAAGGCCACCCCCAGAAAGTCATCGTTGGTTTTCAGGATGCCCTGTGTCAAGGCAAATCGCTCCACCTTTTTCACTCCAGGAACTGCCTTCAGCACGCCCATCAGACTGTCGTCCATGCATACGGGCTCAGCGCCCAGTGTTCCCACGGAGTTGACGTTGAACACCTGTATATGGCTGCCGAATCCCATCACCTTGTCGCGTATGGTGTGCTTGAAACCCATCACCACGGCCACGGTAATGAGCATCACCGCCAGTCCGATGGCCACGCCCGCTGTGGCAATACGGATGGCAGGGCGGCTCACCTTCTTGCGGTCGTCGTGCTGCCCGTAAATCCTTTGCGCTACAAAAAGGGGGAATCTCATTTCGTATTAATCGTTCACTCTTCCAGGGTAGGCTTCGAGTGCTTTCTGCAGTACCACCAGTGCGCGCTCCAGGTCCTCCTTTTTCAGCACGTAGGCTATGCGCACCTGGTTGATGCCAGCACCAGGCGTGGTATAGAAACCGGCGGCCGGTGCCATCATCACCGTCTCGCCCTCGTACTCAAACTCCGAGAGGCACCAGCGGCAGAATTTCTCCGAGTCGTCAACGGGCAGCTTGGCCACGGTGTAGAAGGCTCCCATGGGAATGGGCGAGTAGACGCCCGGAATACGGTTCAGTCCGTCGATGAGGCACTTACGCCGCTCCACGTACTCGTCATAGACATCGCGCAGGTACTCCTCGGGAGTGTCGAGTGACGCCTCTGCCACAATCTGGCCGATTAGGGGAGGTGAGAGTCGGGCCTGGCAGAACTTCATCACGGCGGCACGCACCTCCTTGTTCTTCGTGATGAGGGCGCCCACGCGGATGCCGCATTCGCTGTAGCGTTTTGACACCGAGTCAATGAGAATGACGTTCTGCTCAATGCCTTCCAGATGGCAGGCGCTGATGTAGGGTGAGCCTGTGTAGATATATTCACGATACACCTCGTCACTGAACAGATAGAGGTCGTACTTCTTCACCAAGTCACGAATCTGGTTCATCTCGCGGCGCGTATAGAGATAGCCCGTGGGGTTGTTGGGGTTGCAGATCATGATGGCGCGTGTGCGCTCGTTAATCAGCTCCTCGAACTTCTCAACCTTTGGCAGGGAGAAGCCCTCCTCAATGGTGGTGGCAATGGTGCGTATCTTGGCTCCGGCACTGATGGCAAAGGCCATGTAGTTTGCGTAGGCCGGCTCGGGCACGATGATTTCATCGCCGGGGTTCAGGCATGAGAGGAAAGCAAACAGCACCGCCTCAGAGCCACCGCTGGTGATGATGATATCGTCGGCCGTGACATTGATGTTGTACTTGGCATAATAGCCCACCAGCTTTTCACGGTAGCTCAGGTAGCCCTGTGAAGGCGAGTATTCCAGTATCTCCCTGTCCACATGCTTCAGCGCGTCGAGCGCCACCTGTGGAGTGGGCAGGTCGGGCTGGCCAATGTTCAAATGGTACACTTTCGTTCCGCGTTTCTTGGCAGCTGCTGCCAGTGGAGCTAGCTTTCGGATGGGGCTTTCGGGCATTTCCAGCCCTCGTACAGAAATCTCAGGCATCTGTATCTATTTACGATTTACTATTTACGATTTAGAATATATTCGGTGCAAAGGTACGAAATTCTGTGCTACTGTGCAAAAAAAACTTAGCTTTTCGTGTGAAGTTAGGAAAAAAAGGCGTACCTTTGCACTGCAATCGCTAATCTTCACATTCATGGAATATATAGTATCAGCCCGCAAATACAGGCCCATGACCTTCGACACGGTCGTGGGGCAGGTGGCCCTGACCACTACGCTAAAGAACGCGGTGAAGAGCGGAAAGCTGGCACATGCTTATCTGTTCTGTGGCCCGCGTGGTGTAGGAAAGACCACTTGTGCCCGTATTTTTGCTAAGGCCATCAACTGCCAGCATCCCAGTGCCGACGGTGAAGCCTGCGGCGAGTGCGAAAGCTGCCAGGCCTTCAACGAGCAGCGCTCGCTGAACATCTTTGAGCTGGATGCTGCATCGAACAACTCGGTGGAGCACATCAAGACGCTGATGGAGCAGACGCGTATTCCGCCGCAGGTGGGACGCTACAAGGTGTTCATCATCGACGAGGTGCACATGCTCTCTGCGGCAGCCTTCAACGCCTTCCTGAAGACGCTGGAAGAGCCCCCTGCACACGTCATCTTCATCCTGGCCACTACCGAGAAACACAAGATTCTGCCCACCATTCTGAGCCGCTGCCAGATATACGACTTTGAGCGGATGACGGTGCAGAACACCTTGCAGCACCTGAAGTCGGTGGCCGAGAAAGAGGGCATTCAGTATGAGGAGGAAGCCCTGGCCGTCATAGCCGAAAAGGCTGACGGCGGCATGCGCGACGCCCTGAGCATCTTCGACCAG
>CAMNJH010000213.1 GCA_946541275.1 uncultured Prevotellaceae bacterium | reverse complement strand
TTGCGCGGATCATCCTCGGGAATATCAGCCTCTACCTTACCCACGATGTCTGCGCCAACATCAGCGGCTTTCGTGTAGATGCCACCTCCGACACGAGCGAAAAGGGCTTGGGTTGAAGCACCCATTCCGAAAGTTAGCATCGTTGTGGTGATGGTTATCAAAGCCATCTTATCACCGTGGTAGAACATTCCTAGTATCAAGAACCAGATAGCAATGTCGAGCAGGCCAAGTCCAACGACAGTCAGGCCCATCACAGCTCCTGATCTAAATGCAATTTTCAGTCCCCCGTCCAGACTGTTCCGGGCAGCATTAGCTGTACGGGCACTGGCGTATGTGGCGGTCTTCATTCCGAAGAAGCCTGCCAGGCCACTGAAGAAGCCACCCGTCAAGAATGCAAAGGGCACCCAGGGGTTCTGCACCTTCAGCACATAGGCCATGAAGGCAAAGACAACAGCCAATACCACAAAAACAATGGTGACTACCTTGTACTGTTGTTTCAGATAGGCCATTGCCCCTCGCCGTACATGTCCGGCAATCTCTCTCATTCGCGGAGTTCCTTCATCCGCATTCAACATTGAGCGGAAGAAGAACCACGCCATGCTCAGTGCCACCACCGAAGCGATGGGAACGAGCCAAAATGCAAATGGAATGTTCATATTATTAAAGAATTAAATGAATGGTTATTTCCACATTATATTATTATGCATTACGCTGTCATGGCGCTTCCCATGCAGGCTGCGTGTTGGCAAGCTCCCTTCATGTTTTACACGGCCACAAAGTTACATAAAAAAAATGAAAGACGTAAAGATTACACCAATTTTCTTTTGCTTTCTGCACATTTTTTAGTACTTTTGCAAGCAAAAAGTAAATAATGACACTTCATATCTTTAATCCAGAGCATGACATCGCTTTGGCAAGCGATTTGTCAAACTTCACCTCCCCACATGCCGGCCGACAACTCCGGTATGATTTGGGGTGGCTTCCTGCTCTATGGGCTGAAGATGGCGATGCAATATTGGTAGACAATTCTGAACTGGCAGAGAGAAGTTGGTTTAGGATAGCGGGTAGGCTGAAGCGCAGCACATCAGCAGGAAACAAGCAGTTCCTCACTCCCCATCAATTGGGTACTCATCCTGGCTTCTCACACATTTCTCCATGGGGATGGGACAAAGCACTGAAAGCCCAGCTATTAAGGCACGGCATTAACAAAAACCTGCTCCCCAGTGACAACCAATTACGCGACATACGTGAAATGTCTCACCGCAGAGTAAGCTCTACCCTACTCTCACAGTTGAGATTTGCAGGAACCGTAGGAGAAAGTTTCGAATGTCAGGATGCGCCAACTGCCATTTCGCTGTTGAATCGCTATGAGCATGTTGTCATGAAAGCCCCTTGGAGCAGTAGCGGACGCGGCATTCGGTTCGTCAAAGAACAGATGCTGCAAGAAGGCTGGCTCTATAACCTCATCAGCCGTCAAGGTAGCGTAATGGTGGAACCATACTACAACAAGGTCAAGGACTTTGGAATGGAGTTTTATTCCAACGGGCAGGGCACAGTTAACTATTTGGGACTGTCGCTATTCCACACCGAGAACGGTGCCTATACGGGAAATATCCTTGCCACAGAAGAAAGAAAGAAAGAAACGATAACACGTTATATTTCATCCAATTTAATAGGCATAGTTCAAGAAAGAATTTGCACTATACTGGGTGAAGAGCTCAAGGGGAAATACTGCGGGCCTTTGGGAGTAGACATGATGGTCGTGAGTAATAACGACCAATTTCTGCTGCATCCTTGCGTAGAAATCAACCTGCGCCGAACAATGGGCCACGTAGCCTTAGCCCTCTCCCCTGCCGATGACGATGTACAGCAGGTCATGCGCATAGAATACACTAATAACAACTACAAACTACGTTTTAAACGCTTATGAAGAAACTATTCTGCCTACTGGCAGCCCTGCCTATGATGGCAGCAGCCCAGTACAAATCGCAAGTGTGGCATCCCGACAATGGCGACGGCACTTACACCAATCCCGTCATCAATGCCGACTATTCCGACCCCGACGTCTGTGTAGGCCCATCAGGAGAAGACTATTACATGACAGCATCTTCCTTCCAGTGCTCCCCGGGGCTCCCCATCCTGCACTCTAAAGATCTGGTTAACTGGGAGATTATAGGCTATGCGCTCAAGGAGCTCTATAGCGGAAATAAAGAGCTAATCCAGCACTTCAGCATTCCACAACATGGCAATGGTGTCTGGGCACCATCCATTCGCTTCCATGATGGTGAGTTCTACATTTACTGGGGCGATCCCGACTATGGCGTCTATATGGTGAAAACCCATGATGGCAACCCTGCCGGTGAATGGGAAGCCCCCGTTTGCGTCATTGCCGGACAGGGCTATATCGACACCACCCCACTTTGGGATGAAGACGGCCGTTGCTATCTGGTCAACGGATGGGCCAATTCCAGGGCAAAGTTTGCCTCAGTACTTACCGTACGTGAGTTGAGTCCCGACGGCAAGCGCGCCATTGGCCAGCCTGTCATTGTCTTTGACGGCAACGGCACCGAAAACCGCACTTGCGAAGGACCGAAGTTCTATAAGCGGGATGGATGGTACTGGATTATGTGTCCTGCAGGTGGTGTACCCACCGGTTTCCAGCTGGCCATGCGCTCCAAGAGCCCCTATGGCCCCTACGAACACAAGATAGTGCTGCAACAAGGGAAGACAGCCATCAACGGCCCCCATCAGGGCGGCTGGGTACACACCAAATATGGTGAGGACTGGTTCCTGCACTTCCAGGACAAGGATGCCTATGGCCGCGTGGTCCATTTGCAGCCAGTTGACTGGAGCACCGGGTGGCCCATCATGGGCAAGAAAGGTGAGCCTGTCGTTACTTATCAGAAGCCGAAGTCAGCTAGCAACATACAGGTAAACCCGGTAGAAAGTGATGAGTTCGACACCCCACAGCTAGGCAAGCAATGGCAATGGCAGGCCAACTATGACGAGAAGTATGGCGTTCCTACAGCATTCGGAACCTTCCGCATTTACACCCACAAGCTGGACGAGGGCTGGAAGAATCTTTTCCTAGTGCCCAACATGCTACTGCAGAAGACACCAGCCGACAAATTCACGGTGACGGCCAAACTGCGTATGACCTCGAAAGCTGACGGGCAGTTCGGCGGACTGATTGTCATGGGCCGCGACTATTCTGCCCTCGTCGTCCGCCGTCAGGGCAACGACTTCCAATTGGTGCAGATGACCTGCAATGGAGCTGACAAGGGAAAGCCCCAGAAAGAAAGTCTGCTGACCACCCTGAAACCCACTGCACAAGACCCCATTGACTACAAGCCGGGAATCCACGAGGACATCTATCTTCGCTTCACGGTGGACAACTCACAGGTGCACTTCGCGTGGAGCCAGAACGGGAAAAAGTTTACCGACTGTGGCGACGAGTTCAAGATGCGTGAAGGCGTGTGGATAGGAGCCAAGTTCGGCTTCATTGCTGCCGAGAGCGACCAGAAGGCCGATCGCGGCTGGGTAGAAGCCGACTGGATCAGAGTGACACCGTAAGAAGAAAGCTCCCCGATGTGATGTGACCCCGAAAAGTTGGACGATTAATTAAATATTAATTATTTATCTCT
>CAMNJH010000212.1 GCA_946541275.1 uncultured Prevotellaceae bacterium | reverse complement strand
CTGATAATTTCCTTCTTCTTATCTCTTCTGGTAAATGTCCATCATTTAAGCGTTTTGTCGAGAGTCTAATCGGCAACAGCTGCAATATGTAATGAAAAGGAAAATCTTAGAGGTGAGAGGTAAGAGGCGAAAGATGGTGCTACTCGTGCTACTGGCGGTTATAATGCGTTGAAAGACAACGGATTGCTGGTGCATGAAGACCTCATTATAGTGCTACCGATAGTGCTACTGGATATACTGTTGGTAGCACGAGTAGCTAATTGTGCATTTGTGCGCTTTTGTGCTGAAATGAGACATATAGAAAAGTCGGGCGCGACTTTTCTATATGTCTCATCGCGTGTTTTTCATACGGCGCCGACTTTTTGAAAAACGGCGCCGACTTTTTGAAAAATCTCGTTGATTTTTTCCAAAAAGTCAACGAGATTTTGTGGCTTGGACGGGTCGAGTACTCACCGGTAGCACCAGTAGCACTTCCGGTAGCACTTTTAAGAGCCCAAAATGCACCCGTAAACGGCGCATAGTCAGATGGTTACAACGGCCAGTAGCACTTGTAGCACTTCTTTTGCACGATATTTACGCGCGCGCGTAGAGACGGCGGGGCGGCAAATACGCACTCATGAGGGGGCGGGCTACTGATGATTCTTGCCCACCTCGCCGGCTATGAGTTCTGCTAGGCGGTGTACACCTTTGGCGTTGGGGTGTATGCCGTCCTGTTGCATCTTGTCGGCATCGGCGGCAAAGAGCTGGTTCAGGTCAATGACTTGCAGGCCATATTGCCTGGCCACCTCCTGCTGGATGGGGATGATGTGGTTGACGATGATAGAGTCGTTGATGTCCCAGGTTGACTTGAATGCAGGGATGGGGGTGCAAAGGAAAATCTGCGGCTTGGGCGTGGCCACCTCCTTCTTGGCTTTCTTCCCCTTGCGCTTCTGGGGCTGTGCCAGGTCGGGACGGAGGGCCATGATCATCTGTTCCAAGTCCTGACGGAACTCGCTGCCATACTTCCAGTTCTGCGGCTTGGAGTCGTTCGTACCCAGCTTGATGATGGCAATGTCAGGCTGGAAAGCCAAGGCATCACGCCATGCCATTTCTTTCATATAGGGGAAGTCGCCTTTGTTGAGCATGGTGCGTGCGCTGACGCCGAAGTTCTTCACCCAATAGTCGTCGCCCAGCATCTTCTGCAGCTCGGCAGGGTAGCCATAGGCAGGTGCCAGCTCGATGCCGTGGCCGTCGGTGATGCTGTTGCCGATGCAGGCCACGCGCACGGCTCCGGGCTTGGGCGTCTGGCGGGCTTTCAGCCATGCACCGAGGTCGGCGAGCATCTGGTCATGATATTTAAACCATGTGCCGAAGCCAAAGCCATGGTCGCCCGTGGGATAGATGTACATGGCGCACTCGTTGCCGGCATTGCGCATGGCGGTATAGTACTGCACGCCGTTGGTGACGGGAGGCACCAAGCGGTCGTCGCTGGCCATGATGATGCAGGCGGGCGGCGTGAGATGGCGGCGCACGGCATTCTGCGTTGAGAAATCACGTACCAGTGCGGGGTCTTTCTGTCCCTCGGTGCCAAGGAAGTTTCGGCACGACCAGACATGTGACACTCGCTCGTCCATGGAGATGACGGGGTAGAACAGAATGCTGAAGTCGGGTCTCACGTCGAAAGGCGAGTGAGTGGAGATGACCGATGCCAGGTGGCCACCAGCCGAGAACCCCATGATGCCCACGTCGTGTGGATTGATGCCCCATACTGCAGCTGAGTCGCGCACGATGCGAATGCCTTGCTCCACATCGCTGATGGGCTTCGTACGGTCGCCTGCAGGCAGACGGTAGTTCACCACGAAGTAGGCGATGCCCTGCTCGTTCAGCCAGCCCGAGGCCAGTGTTCCCTCGTGCGTGTTCGACAGCATGGAGTAGCCGCCTCCCGGCACGCCCACGATGGCTTTGCCTGATGGCGTCTGCGGCAAGAAGCACACCATCTGTGCCTTCCCGTCGTCAGTGAGGTTGAGGGTGAACTGTCGGGCAGTCGAAGCCGAAGGCTGATTGCCGAACTGGGGCATTTGCGCCAGTATGGCGGCGCTGAGCAGCAGCAGTGACCATGTCAGCATGTGCCGTAGGAGAATGTGTGTGTGTCCTTGTTTCATGGCTTTATTACTTTTTTGAAAATGAATAGTCATACGGTTTGCGATGCAAAAATACAAAAAAACGCTCAAATGAAATCGTAAAGATGTGTTATTTTCGTTTTATCGTGAAAAATGTGTAATATATGCCTATTAAGCTGGTGGAGGACTGTCAGTCGTTGATGTAGCTCTTCGTACTCATGTCGTAGTACAGGGCCTCTAGTTCAGGCAGCGTCAGCTTCTCCACAGAGTGCTCAATAATGCGGATCAGTTCATCACGGCGGTTCTCGTCTGACTGTGCAAAGCGATTGTTGTATGCCATAGGTTGGTGGTGTTTTTATTTTGCAGATGCCTGGTCATAATGCTTGATGGCGATTTCAATATGTTTCCTGTATGCCATGAATGATGTGTAGGCAGTCTTCACCAGATCCCAGTTCCACGTCAGGAGTATGACGCCCAGGCATTTCTTGATGGTAGGCCAGAAGACATACCGATTGGAGCGCATGTAGTCGCGTATGATGTCGTCGTCGCTGACACCGTAGGATTTGAGCAGCGCCATGCTGACAATGCCACTCCTGTCCTTGCCCGCCGTGCAGTGAAACAGCGTGCAGATGCCTTTCCCGGCATTCTGGCGCAAGGTCTCAACCACCTTGTCCAACTGGCTTCGGCTGTATTCCTCGGTCACAATGTTGACGTAGAGCGCATTGAAGTCGGGCATCATGGCCTTCAGCTTCTCAGGCGTCTTCCGCAGATTGCGGAGGATGGTCATGGGGTCGGAGCCCGTCTCCTGGGTGAGCTTGACAGTCGCATCTTTCAGCAGGGGAATCTGCAGGAATTCAACGCCCATTTCCGGGGTGAGAGGGTCGGGGAACTCAGCTGATTCAACAGGCGTCCTGAGGTCGATGACACACTTGATGTTGAGCTTGCGGCAGAGCGCGGCACACTCCTCTCTGGTGAGTATGCTGAGCTTGCCGCTCCGAAGGTATACGCCCTTTGGTACGGCTCCGCCTATTGACTTGCCCAGGTCGCGCAGGTTCAGTTCTCTTTTCATTCTCAATCATTCAGCAGCACCATGCCACTTTTCATAAACAAATTTAAATCTGCGCTGCAAAGTTAGCGAAAATGCAGCAAAATACGTAAATTTGCACAATGATTTAATAGTATTTAGCGGTATGATAGACCAGATTATTGCTTACAACAAGACTTTCGTGGACTCAAAGGGCTACGAAAAGTATCTCACCGACAAGTATCCCGACAAGAAGCTGGCCGTGCTGTCGTGCATGGACACCCGGCTGACCGAACTGCTGCCGGCGGCCCTGGGACTGAGGAACGGCGACGCCAAGATTATCAAGAACGCAGGCGGACTGGTCATCTCGGCCTTCGACTCGGCTATGCGCAGCCTCATCGTGGCCATTTATGAGCTGGGCGTGGAAGAGATTATGGTGGTGGCCCATTCGCATTGCGGAGCCTGCCACATGAGCTTCGACCACTTCCATCACGAGATGAAAGCCCGTGGCGTGACTGCTGAGACG
>CAMNJH010000211.1 GCA_946541275.1 uncultured Prevotellaceae bacterium | reverse complement strand
CCTGCGTCCAGGGACGCCAGCAGTGCTTCAGGCTCTTGAACACAAACCAGAGGTCAGACGAGTGGAAAGCGCCCTTCAGGCGGGCCGTCACCTCAGGATGGCTGCCGTCATCGGGCAGCGGACGGGCAAACTCGTAGGCCCAGGCCTTGCCACCCTTCTCCTGGCGCACCTTGCAGAACTCGGCGATGCCGGGAGCCATGGCGCCCATGTCGTTCAGCGTGTAGCCTATCATATAGGGCACGTCGGCAATGGTTCCCTCACGGGTGGCCGTATCGAAGTTCTTCAGCGATACATAGCCGTCAATGATGGGGCGCTGCATGAGGAAAACGTCGCTCTTATTGGCCATGTTATACAGGCGTCCCACGGAGTACATGATTTCCGACGAGGCCATGCGCAGCTGCTTCAGGTCGGTCATGCCGGCCCAGTCCATCACCTGCTTCGTCTCGGCCTCGCTCTGCTGCAGCGTGGGCTGATAGCTGAAGAACTTGTTCATGGGCGTGGCGGGCTTGGCTTCCTCACCCTCCTTGGCAGGCACGTTGATGCCGCCACCGCTCATGATTACAGCCTTGTGGAACAGGCCACGGGCCAGCGGGCTCTCACACAGCGTGCGCACGCTGCCGGCACCGGCGCTCTGACCGAAGATGGTCACGTTGTCGGGGTCGCCGCCAAACTGGGCAATGTTGGCCTTGATCCACTTCAGGCTCTGTATCTGGTCCAGAATGCCATAGTTACCACTGACGTGGTTGGGGCTTTCCTCAGAGAGCTCAGGATAGGTCATGAAGCCGAAGATGCCCAGACGGTAGTTGATGCTCACCAGCACCACGTCCTTCGATGCCCACTCCTGGCCATCGAACTCGGGCTCCGAGCCCCACCCCTCAAAATAGCCGCCGCCATGAATCCACAGCGCCACGGGCAGCTTCTTGTCGGGCTGACCAGCAGCCTTCGTCCACACGTTCAGATAGAGGCAGTCCTCACTGTAGGGGGCCTCGTCGCCATAGCCCCACTCCGTGGCATAGCCGCCAGGCAGATGGGATGCCTGATAACCGGGATGACCGAACTTGTCGCACAGGCGGACACCCTCCCAGCTCTTCACAGGCTGCGGTTCCTTCCAGCGCAGGTCGCCAATAGGTGCTGCTGCGTAGGGGATACCACGATAAACGAACACGCCAGGATTGTCAGCCTGGACACCTTGAATCTGGCCGCCCTCGACGGTCAGCACCGGGCATGCCGGCTCTTCCTTCTGCGTAGTGGTGCACGACGCCAGAGCCAGCAGGGATGCTAAGAAAAGTAGCTTTTTCATGGAGTTAATATTGGTTTTAGATGGTTAAACATTTCGCGCCTACAAGGTGCAAAGTTACGAAAAAAGCGCTTCACTGCGCCCTCATCACGTCTCAATAACTTTGCATGGTGTTACACGTTCACAAAAAAGCTCTGGTTGTGGCCAGTCTGTGGCTGCCAATCCCGTCATCCTATCCTGACAATATCACTGTTTTACTTGCACTACTTGCACCTGATGCCGGGTGCGGAATAGGGCGTTGACTTTTTCCAAAAAGTCATTGAGATTTTTCAAAACGGCGTTGACTTTTTCAAAAACGGCGTTGATTTTTTCCAAAAAGTCGCCACCATTTTTGAGTAGAGTTATTTTTCTTCAGGTGCAAGTAGTGCAACATGTTTTTGGGAAGATTCTTCCCATTCATCGGCAAGCCACCGAACTGTTAAATTCTGCCAACAAATGTTATGTTCGTGCTAACGGCGTGCGTCAAGGGCCGTCGTTGGCTATCTTTGCAACAAACTTTTCGCACGAAAGCAGATGTGAGTAATAACGATACAGACCCCACCCCTGACCCCTCCCCTTGGAAGGGAGGGGAAAGGCAACGGGTAGGCGACCAAAGGTCGGGAATATGCCTACGGAGTTCCTTGGCGAACAAGGCGGCAGCAGTTCCCCTCCCATCTTAGGGGAGGGGCAGGGGTGGGGTCTCGGAGTCAAAACAAAAAAGACCGTAATCATGACACAGACCGACAACACCCTGCGCAGTGAGGCCATCAGGCTGGCCACAAGAGCATTGGACATCATCTCAAAGACCCTCGACATCCTGGCCGTACAAGATGCTGACAGCACATCGGCCCCTCAGGAGAAGCCTGCCACTCCTGCTCCGCGCAGGCTGTCAGCACACAAGGAGCCTGCTGTCAACGTGCCCACAGAGCCGCAGCCCTCTGGCCATCAGGAGGTGCCGTCGAAGCCCGACAGCTACCGCGCCGATACTGTCCGCTTTAACGAGCAGTTCCTTAACGACCACTACGAGCTGCGCTACAACACCATGCTGAAGACCACCGAGTTCCGCCCCAGGAATGCGGAGGCCGCGGAAGAATGCGGTATGGATGCGCCAGCTGTGGCCACAGAGACGCCCTGGCGCCCCATCACCGACCGCGACCTGAACGCACTGACCGTGAACCAGCTGCTGGCTGGCGGACAGAGCTGGAGCTACGGCATGCGGTTGTGTGTGGACTCGTCGCGCGTGGATAGCTTCGACCCCGTAGCCGACTATCTGGACCACCTGCCCCGGTGGGACGGCCAGCACGACTACATCGCCGAGCTGGCCGCCCGCGTGCCCACACAATACAAGGAGTGGCCGCAGCTGTTCCGCCGCTGGCTGCTGGCCATGGTGGCACAGGCCAGAGGCATGAACCAGGAGCACGGCAACTCGCTTGTGCCCCTGCTCATCGGCGCGCAGGGCACGGGCAAGAGCACGTTCTGCAAGATGCTGCTGCCCCGCCACCTGCGACAGTACTACATGGATGATATCAAAATGGACAACGCCGAGCAGGTGGAGCGCGTGCTGGGCCGCATGTGGCTGGTGAACATCGACGAGTACGACTCGAAGACGCCACGCGAACAGGCGAAGATCAAGCGCCTGCTGACGGAGCGCGACGTGCAGGTGCGCCGTCCGCGCTCAGACCAGTACGTGCTGACGCAGCGTCTCTGCTCGTTCATTGCCACCACCAACGACGACCGCCCGCTGAACGACCCTACGGGCAGCCGGCGCTATCTCTGCGTGGAGCTGAGCGGACCCATCGACACCACGACGCCCATCGACCACGACCAACTCTTCGCCCAGGTGCTCCACGAGCTGGAGCATGGCGAGCGCTTCTTCCTCACGCGTGAAGAGGAGGCTGCCATGGAGGTCCACAACGAGCAGTACTGTCGCCAGCGCGTGCTGGAGAAGGCCGTCAGCGCCGTGCTGGAGCCTGCCCCCACCAGTCGTGACACGCTGATGACGGCCACCGACATCATGGACCTGCTGGCCGATCATGGCCTGCGCCCCCAGGACCAGCCCAGCCCCCGCCAGCTCGCCACCGTCCTGCGCACCATTGGCCTCCGGCGGGGTGCACAGCAAGGAAAGCACGGATGGTACGCCAGAAAGGTGAGTGAGACGAGAGAAGACTAGAAAGGAAGAAAGAGGAGAGGATGAAAGAGGAGGTCACTCGCGGAGAACAGGAGGATTTAGATAATAAAAAAGTCCAAGCAAAAAAGCCAAATAACCAAATTGAGCATAAAATTTGGCGTCAAGCATACCAGTTGTAAAGACAACATGAAAAAAGACAAGAAATACTATGGAGATACCAGGCTAAATCACTTTTGTGCGTTCTGCGGTTGCCCAACAGAAACGGAAGACCACGTTCCATCCAAATGTTTCCTTGATA
>CAMNJH010000210.1 GCA_946541275.1 uncultured Prevotellaceae bacterium | reverse complement strand
AACATAGCTTCAATACGGGTGCTACAGAAAAACGGCTTCAAGTATAAGGCTTCTACACCAAATGCCGTCATTAAGGATAGTCATGTTTATGACTTGCTCATTTACGTATTGACAAAAGATACAATATAAAGCATAAGATCCTAAAAGTGTTTATTCCAATAAACACTTGTCATGGTTCCATTAAGAGAACGGCAGGGGCATCATCATACAGAACGGAGCAAAAACAGTCAGATAGCCTGGCGGCGCTCACCCTGAGGCCAGCATCATCACTCCGCTGATGCCTATGTAGGCATACACGATAGCGGGAAAGAAAACGCTTTTTTGAACGCTAAGTCAGGAGCAGGCCGCGTGCTTTCTGCTGGGCTTCAATGACGCGGTCGCACCAGACGTCGAATTCCGGGTCCTCCATCTGCAACTCGGGATGAGCAGTGAGATGGTCTATGCAGCGGCGCACTCCCAAATGGAAGGGCGTGGTGCACTGGAAGCCAGGCACGGCACGCTTCAGCTTGGTGCAGTCGAAGACGACGGTGGCGGCCTTGTCGCCCAGCAGATTGCCGGTGAAGTCCCATTCGCGGGGTGCCACGGCGGCCAGGAACTCCGAGGCAACGTGGCAGGCTCTGAGCGGCACGCCGAGGGCATCGGCCACGCACTGATATACCTGGTTCCACGTCAGGCTCTCGTCGCTCATGATCTGGAAGGCCTCGCCGATGGCTTTCGGATTGCCCAGCAGGCCTACGAAGCCACGGGCAAAGTCAGCGTTCCACGTCAGCGTCCACAGCGAGCTGCCATCACCATGGATGATGACGGGCTTACCCGCGAGCATACGGCTGATGACCTGCCAGCTGCCCTTGAGTCCATGCACACTCAGGGGCACGGCGCGCTCGCAATAGGTATGGCTGGGCCGGACGATGGTCACAGGAAAGCCTTTCTCCCGATACTCGCGCATGAGCAGCTCCTCGCAGGCTATCTTGTCGCGCGAATACTGCCAGTAGGGATTGGCCAGCGACGTCCCCTCGGTGATGACTGGGCTGGCGACGGGCTTATGGTAGGCCGAGGCGGAGCTGATATACACATACTGGCGAGTGCGCCCGGCAAAGAGGCGGAGGTCGCGCTCCACTTGACTGGGAAGAAAGCCTATGAACTCGCATACCGCATCGAAAAACTCACTACCTATCTGGCGCAACACCTCGGCCTCGTCGTTCACATCGGCTATCAGCTGCTTCACGCCTGCGGGCACTTCGTCCTTGCGGTTTCCCCGATTAAGCAGCCAAAGGTCATGACCGCTCTCTGCCAATTGGCGGGTAATGGCACTGCTAATGGTGCCTGTTCCCCCTATCATCAGTATTTTCATCCCCGGGCCATTTTATAGATTGCTTCCATATCCTCTGCTTTCAGCACGAGCAGTCCCCCGCAGGTAGCGGTATAGTCGCGGCTGCACTTGCGCACCATCTCCTTGATTTCCTCGTCGGTGATGTCACGGCCTATGAGCTCCCTGATGTTGACAGGCATCCCAATGGCGCGGTAGAAGCGCTCCATGGCCTCAATGCCCTTGAGGGCGGTGGCTTCAGGATCGGTGAAATCGTTGGGCACATCCATCACGTTGACGGCGAAGCGCACGAACCGACTCAGGTTCTGGTGCATGACGTAGCGCGCCCAGCTGGGCCAGATGGCTGCCAGGCCGGCTCCGTGAGTGACATCGAACATGCCGCTCAGCTCGTGCTCAAGCTGATGGGTGGCCCAGTCTTCCTGGACGCCGCAGCCCGTCAGCCCCCAGTGGGCCACGCTGCCGCCCCACATGACCTGAGCCCGGCTGCGATAATCGTCGGGGCGGCTGAGCACGTCGAAGACGGCTGTCTTCATGCGGCGCAGCACGGCTTCGGCCAGATCGGTTGTCAGGTCCATGTCGTCGTCGTTGGTGAAATAGCGCTCCATGGTGTGCATCATCATGTCGGTGACGCCGGCCGCCGTCTGATAGGGCGGCAGGGTGAACGTGCGCTCGGGGTTCATGATGGCGAACTTGGGGCGCAGCATGTCATTGGAGTAGCCCAACTTGACGCCGCCGTCCTCATTGGTAATAACGGTGGCCTCGCTCATCTCACTGCCGGCAGCGGGAATGGTGAGCACCGAGGCCACTGGCAGGCAGCTAGTGGGCACGGACTTACCTAGATAGAAGTTCCACACCTCCTCATCGGTGACCACGCCCATGGCAATGGCCTTGCCCGAGTCAATGACGCTACCTCCGCCCACGGCCAGGATGAAGTCGACGCCCTCCTGGCGGCAGAGGGTGATGGCCTGGTGAACCAGTGACAGGCGGGGATTGGGCACCACGCCACCCAGGGTGACAAAGTCAACGCCGCCCTGACGAAGCAGGGTGCAAATCTTGTCGAGGAGCCCCGACCTCGAGGCTCTCTGGCCGCCATAGTGTACCAGCACCTTGGTGCCGCCGTATTTCCGAACCAGCGAAGCCACCTGCTCCTCTGATTGTCTTCCAAACACCACTTCCGTCGGTGCGTAGTAATTGAAATCTCTCATTCTTTTTGTCTGTTTTTATGGTATGATGGGGTTCAAGTTTCGTATGTTTCACGCAGGCTCGACTTCCTTGGGGGAGAGAGGCAAGGGAGGGAGAGGTGAGAGGATACTGCTGTGGCGCAAAAACGGGGGGAGGAAGGGCTATCCTTTCTTCCTCTTGAAAAACCCGGAAAAGGTGTTGTAGCTCTTGTGCAGCTTCCTCATCATCAGAAAAGCGTCGATGGCCAGCGCTCCGTTCGAAATCACATTGGCAATGAATTCACCCTTGGTGGCCTCGTCGCGCTTGACGAAGACGCCACTCCACAGCTTATTGATTTTCTGGCTGTCACGGTCAAGCTGTATCCGCAGTTCGTTCTTGCGCTGCCTGATTTCTTCCAGTGAGCGATAGCTTTGCTGATTGTTCGTTGCCATGATGGTGGTGGTTGTTGACTGATTAATCGTTCAAGAGCAGGCGTGCCAGATAACGCACCAGGGGGCGCTCAATCCAGGAGTGCCGGAAAGCATAGACCAGGAGCAGCACCAGGAAATGAAAGGCTGCTACAATGAAGAAGGCTGCGGTGAGGCTTACAAATTTCGACAGCCAGAAAGCGAAGCCCAGCGACACGAAGAGCAGCACCACAATGAGTAGCAGGAACAGCAGCAGCGCCAGCGTGGCAGTGGTCAGTAACCTCACCACCTTGTCAATCACGTCTAGCTTCACGTACTCCGTCTGCAGACCAAGGTAATGCTTCACTGCCTCTATGAGCTGGGCAATGCTCTCTACATTCTTATCGCTGGATAGCATAATTGAAAAAACAGATGGAACGAGCCGCTGGGGCCCGTTCCAGTTTACCATGGCTTAGTCGGCGGCTTCCTCCAAGTCGTCAACCAGATCTTCCACTTCCTTCCTGTTCAGCTTGATGTTGTGCTTCTTCAGGAAGTCATTAACTGAATCAGAAATCTTTGTGCGGGTGTCCTTACCAGCCTCGGGGGCCAGCAACAGTCCTGCCAGGGCTCCGGCAAGAGCTCCACCGATGAATGCACCTACGTAACCAAGTCCTTTCATAGTTCTTTGTTTTTAGTGAGTTATAAAAAATGTAACTTTCTTTTCTGGCTACAAATTTACGAATTATTCTCGTATCACGCTACTAAAACCTGTTATTTTTTTATTAAAAATGTTAGATTTTGTTCATTTAACAAAGTTT
>CAMNJH010000209.1 GCA_946541275.1 uncultured Prevotellaceae bacterium | reverse complement strand
GAACCAGAAGAACACGAGTGAGGGGAACACATTGGCCACTGAGTCAGTCAGTCCCAGGTCTTCTTTCACGTAGTTGGAGGCAATGCCTACCAGGTCGACGAAGCCCATGCAGAAGAAGCAGAGCATCACCGGAATGAGGTAAATAGATTTATTCTGTTGCATAAGTTAGTAATTGATTTCATAGGTTGTTACTTTTCCGCCTTTCACCTTGACAGTGTTGTAAGGTTCTGTGGGGAATACCAGGTTTGTCATCGACATCTTGCCATCAGCATCGAAGACCTCAATGCTGCTGCGGTCAATGAAGATGCGCAACTGCTTCAGCTGACCATGCGTGGGGGCCACCGTCTCAATGGGGAAGGCCTCGCTGAAGCTCACGTTGCCACTCTTGCTGCGGTCCATGGCGAATGTCTGATTCTGCTGGTCGTAGCGCATCACCACCTGCTCGCCTTTCGCATTGGCCAGTGTCAGCTCCATCGAACCTTTCAGGTCGACCACCATCTCGCAAGCCTCAGTGGGATTTTTCACCTTGGCTCCACGCAGGGCATCCACCTCTTTCGAGGGCAGCACGCTGCAATAGGTCTCTGCTCCATCGGTGAAGAGACCCAAGTCACGGGGCAGGGCATTGGCAGAACGGAACTGCTTCGTGGGAACGATGCCTGCATACTGCCAGTTCGACATCCACACGATAGCCACGCGGCGACCCTCGGGAGCATTGTCGAAGGTGACGGTGGCATAGTGGTCCTTGCCGTAGTCCATCCACTTCGTCACTTCAGGCTTCGACTCGCAGGTGAACTGATGGCCGTCAAACTGACCAATGAAGTACTGTGTGGCGCTTCCGCCGAAGGGTCCGCCGGGGTTGATGTTGCACAGCAGCATCCATTTGGTCTGGCCTGTGCCTCGCACGGGAAGCGGCATCAAATCGGGGCACTCCCAGACGCCATCGTGGTTGCCGTACTCCTTGCCGAACGATGATTCGTAGGTCCAGTCCTTTAGGTTCGTTGACGAGTAGAACTGCATCTCCTGACCCACGGCCAGAGGCATAATCCACTTCCGGGTCTGTTCGTGCCAGAACAAATGCGGGTCGCGGAAGTCAGGTTTGTTGGCCGTCACCACGGGGTTCTTCTCGTACTTCCTGAATGTGCGTCCGCCGTCGGTGGAATAAGCCATTGACTGCGTCTGAGCCTCACCTGCTGAAGTATAGAAAGCAATGATGGCATCCTTGCCGTAGCCAGCTGTATTGTTCTTGTCAACAACGCATGAGCCGCTGAAGATGGTGCCAATGGCATCGGCTTCGATGGCTGTGGGCATCGGCTCCCAGTGAATGAGGTCTTTCGATACGGAATGTCCCCACGTCATGTTCTCCCACTGTGAACCGTAAGGGTTCCACTGGTAGCAGAGATGCCATTCACCGTCCTTATAGAACATGCCATTGGGGTCGTTCATCCAGCCATATTGTGGGGTGTGATGGTAGAGTGGGCGATACTTCTCGCGGTTGGTGGTGTCGAAGGTGTCGCTGTACTTCAGCTCCTTCCAGCAGGCAAAGTCCTTCACGTTGCCAGCCTGGCGGCGGTCACCATGGAAGATGATGTCAAGCAGCTGGCCGTCCTTGATTTCCAGGGGGACGTAGTAGTCAACGTTGTCAACAGCCAGTCTTACGTTGGGTCTGCGCTGACACAGATTGTCCTTGCCAACTATGCGCACATTGGCAATCTCGGCCTTCTCCTCAACGGGCAGCAGCACGTACTTACGTCCCTGCTCTAGTCGCAGCATGGCATGGTTTTCACCAAGAATTTGTGGCTTCTGCGCTTCGACGCCTACGGCAGTCAGCAGTGCCAGCATGGCAAAAAAGATTTTCTTCATTGTTGCTTTTATTAGTTATTGATATGACGAATTTTCTGCAAAGATAACCAAATAACACTATTCTGGCTATAAAACATGTTACAATAGTTGGCAAAAATCGTTCATCGCAACGTTTTTGCCGTGCTATGAACGATTTTTATTGCCTTTTAGGCCCTGATGTGGCAGGGGTGGAGATTGTAACTTTCTATCGGTTAATCCCAGATTCTTTTCAGCTCGCGTACCTGCGCCTTGCAGTCAGCACCGGTAATGATGAGCTGGTTGTAGATGGTCTGCGGGAAGACTAGGTTGGTCATCGACATGGTGCCCTCTTGGGTAAATATTTCAATGGACGACTGGTCGACAAAGACGTCCAGCGTCACGGTCTCACCTTTGACACAGAGTGGAGCCTGAATGGAGGGTATGGAGAATGTGCCGAAGGTCTTGCCGGTGTTACCAGTGCGGTGGGCCGTCAGCGTTCGCTCCTGCGCGTTGATGTCGAAGCTGAACCGTTCGTCGCTGGCATTCATCAGGGCAATGCTTGAGTTCTTGTCAAGGTTCAGCGTGAGGCGCAGCTGATAGGCAGCAGGCAGCTTTGAGCCTGCCAGGAGCGTCGTCGCAGTGCTCGTACTCTCCACGCTCTGCCACTGTCCCGCTATTTTGTCAATCTCCTTGACAACAGTGCTGCACAGCAGGGGCATGTCTTCATATTCATTCAGCGTGAGCTCGCGAGGCAGCGTCATGGCTGAGCGCCAAGGTGAGCAGGGCACGTCGCCACTGTACGACCAGTTGTTCATCCAGCCAATCATGATGTGGCGGTTGCCAGTATTCGACCAGGTCACACCTGCGTAGTTATCCATGCCGTAGTCCAGCCAGACCGGGTAGTTGTGTTCATCGGCAGTGAAGGTGGTGCCATCGAACTGACCCGTAAAGTACATCATGCCCGAGCCAAGGATGGGACCACCAGGATTGACGCTGACCAGGAGCACCCACTTGTCGCCCATCTGAATCAGGTCAGGACATTCCCACTGCAGGCTGGGCCGACCGGCCAAAGGGACGAAGAACGTGCTGAGGTGCTGCCACGTCTTCAGGTCGGTGGAGCCATAGAACTCAACGCCCATCTTCCAGCCTTTGGCCAGGGCCATCACCCATTTCTTTGAACCTTCGTGCCAGAAGACCTTGGGGTCGCGCAGGTTGTCATCATCATTCTTGATGACGGGATTGCCCGTGTAGCGGGTGAAGTTCTTGCCGCCGTCGGTGCTGTAGGCTAGGCTCTGCTGCTGTGCGCCGCTGGCCGATGTATAGAGTGCCACCATGGCATTGGCTCCGAAGCCGGCAGTGTTGTCCTTGTCAATAACACACGAGCCACTGAAAATGTCGCCCAGCTCGTCGCGTGTCAGCGCCACGGCCTGCTCCTTCCAGTGTATCAGGTCAGCGCTGGTGGCGTGGCCCCACGACATGTTGCCCCACTGATTCCCTTGCGGGTTATATTGGTAGAACAGGTGGTAAGTACCATCGACATACACCATACCATTAGGGTCGTTCATCCAGTTCTTGGCAGGTGTAAAGTGAATCTGAGGCCTGTATAGTTCGTCATAGCCGCTCTGCCCCGCCTCATCCTCCGGCTTGGGCTGCTCAGGCTTAGGATCGTCAATAAGCGGATTGTAGTCCTGCTTCGGATCGTCGCTTGAACATGCAGCAATGGCAGCTGCCATCACGGCAGCTACCATCCATGCGGAAAAGAAATTAGTTGATTTTCTTTTCATAACTAACTAAATACTTATCGGGTCTTCAAATACTCCAGTGAGTTCTTGGCCAGTGTGAGCACGTTGTCCTGATAGATGTTGTTCTTCGGGTGAGCGCTCTTGTCGGGTGAACCGTCAACATTCTTCATCGAGAACTCACAGCCACCATTGCCAATGCAGAGCAGGGTGCCCTTGAAG
>CAMNJH010000208.1 GCA_946541275.1 uncultured Prevotellaceae bacterium | reverse complement strand
GCGAGTGGACGGTGCGGCCATATTTCAGGTCGCCCACCAGATAGATGTTCAGGTTCTCCAGCGTGCCCTGCGTCTTGTAGATGCTGTACAGGTCGAGCATACACTGTGAAGGGTGCTGGTGAGCTCCGTCACCAGCATTGACAATGGGCACGGGGCTGACTTCCGAGGCATACTGCGCTGCCCCCTCAATGAAGTGGCGCATCACGATGACATCGGCATAGTTGGACACCATCAGAATGGTGTCCTTCAGTGTCTCGCCTTTCGTTCCGCTGGTGACCTTTGGGTCGGCAAAACCGATGACGCGGGCGCCCAGGCGGTTGGCGGCCGTCTCGAACGACAATCGCGTGCGGGTGCTGGGCTCGAAGAAGAGTGTGGCCACCACTTTGCCCTTCAGCAGCTCGCGGTTGGGGTGCTTCTCAAACTCGCCGGCCATCTCTATCATGTAGAGAATCTTCTCGCGTGTCAGGTCGGCAATGGTTACAAAATTGTGCTTGTCCATATATGACTTTGGGTGTTAAGGGTTCGTGGTCAGAAGGGGGTGGTGTTACTGCCGGGCTCAGGCGTAGGCAAGCTGCCGCCAAAGGGGTCGAAGTCATTGTTTATAGGAGGCAGATTCTCGCCGTTCACTTTTGAACCCAGAATCTCTCCTCCTAGCGGTGTGGGTGCACCATTGTTCAGCCGGCTGTCCTCGGGGTTCTCAAAGCGAGTGAACTCGCCTCGGAAGGTGAGCAGCACATCGCCAGTGGCACCCTTACGGTGCTTGGCTATGATAATTTGGGCCATTCCGTGCAGATCGCGTCCATTGTCGTCCTGATAAATGTGGTAGTATTCAGGACGATGCACGAAGAGCACCATGTCAGCATCCTGCTCAATGGCTCCCGATTCGCGCAGGTCACTGAGCTGTGGGCGCTTGCCGTCAGCTCCTTCACGCGATTCCACGCCGCGGTTCAACTGACTGAGGGCCAGGATGGGAATGTCGAGCTCCTTGGCCAGACCTTTCAGTGAGCGCGAAATGGTGCTCACCTCTTCCTGGCGGGAGGAGAAGCGCATGCCGTTGGCGTTCATCAGCTGCAAGTAGTCAATCATAATGATTTTCACACCGTGCTCACGCACCAGGCGGCGGGCCTTGGTGCGCAGTTCGAAGACCGACAGACCTGGCGTATCGTCCACATAGAGCGGGGCACCATAAAGATTATTAATGCGCTTGTCCAGACGGTCCCACTCGTCGCGCTGCAACTGGCCGCTCTGTATGTGTGAGCCTTGAATCTCGCAGACGTTGGAAATGAGGCGGTTCACCAACTGCACGTTCGACATTTCGAGCGAGAAGAAGGCGGTGGGCACCTTGTAGTCGGCAGCTATGTTCTTGGCCAGTGAGAGGGCAAACGATGTCTTACCCATGGCGGGGCGTCCGGCAATGATAATCAGGTCACTGGCCTGCCAGCCACTGGTGATGTCGTCCAGCTTGTTGTAGCCTGTGGGAACACCCGTCAGACCATCAGTGTTGGCTGCAGCCTTGGTGATGATGTCCATGGCGTTCTTGATGACAGGGTCCACCTGGGTGTAGTCCTTCTTCATGTTTTTCTGCGACAGCTCGAACAGGGAGCCCTCGGCATGCTGCATCAGGTCGTCAACGTCGATAGTTTCGTCGAAGGCCTTTGTCTCAATGTCGCTGGCAAATTGAATGAGCTGCCGTGCCAGGAATTTCTGGGCCACGATGCGCGCATGATAATCAATGTGGGCGCTGGATGCCACCCTGCTTGAAATCTCTGCAATGTAGGCAGGGCCGCCTACCTCTTCAAGTTTCCCATTCCGGGCCAGCTGCTCTGTGACCGTGAGCACGTCGATGGGCTTTTCCTCCATGGCCAGGTCACGAATGGCAGTGTAGATGTACTGGTTGCGGGGTTCGTAGAAACTCTCAGGATAAAGCATCTCGCAAATCACGGCATAGGCGTCCTTGTCAATGAGCAGGGCGCCCAGAACGGCTCGTTCTACTTCGAGCGCCTGTGGCTGCAAGTGTGCATAATTATTGTCTATAGGTTGTTGTCGGTTGCCTCGTCGGCCGTTGTTGTTTTGGTCTGGCATGGTTTTTCCTTTTTGCTCTGCAAAATTAGGCAAAATTTTTGAGACTACATACGTGTTGAGGTAAAAATATGAAATAAAAATTTTGCCAAACTCTTCACTTGTGGCTGTAGTTGTTGATTTACAAGTTGTTCCGGTGAAGGGTTGTTTTCCGCTGTTGGCATTTCTATATATCAGTTCGGGCTATTCATTTTTTTTCGGCATCGACTTTTTGAAATTTGGCGGCGCCCTATGAAAATTTGGCGGCGACTTTTTCCAAAAGGGCGCCGCCAAATTTCAAAAAGTCGCCGCCAAATTCCATCCGGGGGGTGGGCCATGTGAAAAAGTCAAGGCCTGAAAAAACAGCGTTTAGGCCAAACTAAACGAATAGGGAGAGGCTCCCCGTTGGTTGCATGCGGCTGATGATTGAAACGGATTCAGCTGAAAGTTTAGAGAAAACAATTATTCGGCTAATTTGCTCTGGTGCTGGAACCCTTCACCGTAAATAATTGACAATCAGACGGTCATGTGGCAAGTGAAGAGTTTTTGTGCAGCAGGAATCAAAAAAGAAGGCTTCCCGTAGGAAGCCTTCCGTATATTTGTGTTTGTGTTGGCTTTATACCAGGCCCTGTGCCATCATGGCTTTGGCCACTTTCATGAAGCCGGCCACATTGGCACCCTTTACATAGTTGATGTAGCCATCGGGCTGCGTGCCGTATTTCACGCAGTTCTCATGAATATCGTTCATGATGCGCTTCAGGTAGTCGTCCACTTCCTTGGCAGTCCAGCTGAGGCGCTCGGAGTTCTGCGACATCTCCAGACCGGATACTGACACACCACCAGCGTTGGAAGCCTTACCCGGCGAGTAGAGAAGCTTGGCATCCTGGAAAATCTTGATAGCCTCAGGCAGCGAGGGCATGTTGGCACCTTCGGCCACGGCAATCACGCCATTGTCGACCAGAGCCTGAGCCTCTTCGCCATTGATTTCGTTCTGTGTGGCGCAGGGCAGGGCAATGTCGGCCTTCTCGTGCCAGGGGCGCTGTCCCTCGTGGTAGATGGCAGTGGGGTATTCCTCCACATACTCCTTGATGCGTCCACGCTCAATGTTCTTCAGCTCCATGATGTAGTCCAGCTTTTCGCGGTCAATGCCATCGGGATCGAAGATGTAGCCATCAGAGTCGCTCATGGTCAGGACGGTAGCTCCCAGCTGGATGCACTTCTCAGCAGCATATTGAGCCACGTTTCCGGCACCCGAGATGAGCACTTTCTTTCCTGCCAGCTCCTCGCCGCGAGTGGCCAGCATAGAGGTGAGGAAGTAGACGGTGCCATAGCCAGTGGCCTCAGGACGGATGAGCGAGCCACCGAAGGGGATGCCCTTGCCTGTGAGCACACCCTGGAACTGGTGCGTCAGCTTCTTGTACTGTCCGAAGAGATAGCCAACCTCACGTCCACCAACGCCGATGTCACCAGCGGGTACGTCCTCATCAGGACCGATGTGGCGGTAGAGCTCATTCATGAATGCCTGGCAGAAGCGCATCACCTCAGCATCGCTCTTGCCACGAGGCGAGAAGTCGCTGCCACCCTTTGCACCACCCATAGGCAGTGTGGTGAGTGAGTTCTTGAAAGTCTGCTCAAAGGCCAGGAACTTCAGGATGCCCAGGTTCACGCTCTTGTGATAGCGCAGTCCGCCTTTGTACGGGCCAATGGCGTTGTTGTGCTGGATGCGATAGCCCATGTTGG
>CAMNJH010000207.1 GCA_946541275.1 uncultured Prevotellaceae bacterium | reverse complement strand
TGACCTACGTGGCCCGCATGCATCTGCGTCGGCAGTTCATGGAGGCCGATGCCGGCATGACGGGTGCCAACTTCGGCATAGCCGAGACAGGCGACATCGTGGTGTGCACCAACGAGGGCAATGCCGACATGTCGACCTCCTGCCCCAAGCTGCACATTGCCGTCCTGGGACTGGAGAAGGTCATTCCCAACTACGACTGCCTGGCCGTGTTCCAGCGTATGCTCTGCCGAGCCGGCACCGGACAGCCCACCACCACCTACACCTCGCACTTCCGCAAGGCACGGCCCACAGCCAACCCCATGCACATCATTCTCGTTGACAACGGACGCTCAGAGTGGATAGGCAATCCTGAGCACTGGGAGGTGCTGAAGTGCATACGCTGCGGCTCGTGCATGAACTCCTGCCCCGTCTACCGGCGCTCGGGTGGCTACAGCTACAGCTACTTCATTCCCGGCCCTGTAGGCATCAACCTGGGCATGCTTCGCGACGTGAAGCAGCACTCGGGCAATGTCTCAGCCTGCACCCTGTGTAACAGCTGCCAGTGTGTATGCCCCGTGAAGATTGACCTGGGCGACCAGATTTACAAGTGGCGCCAGCAGTTGGACGACTTCGGCACTGCCAACCCAACCAAGAAGCTCATGTGCAAAGGCATGAACCTGCTCTTCGGCAGTCCCGGCATGTACAAGACGGCCACCGCCATCTCCCCCCTGGCCAACATCGTGCCCTCTTTCATCATCAATTCGGGGCTGAACCCCTGGGCCGAAGGCCACGACATGATGAAGTTCCCCAAGAAGCCGTTCCATAAGCTCATCAAGGAGATAGCCAATGAGGAACCCCCAAAAGACGGGAATGCGAACAGCTGACAGCAGACGAAGTGGAAGTAATCCATCATTGTATAAACAAAGAACAATAACAACTAGAAAAAGGAGCACCCTATAAGTATTCAAACATCCCTCCTTCTGGGAGGGCTTGGGTGGACTTACAAATATGAGCAATAAAGAAGACATCCTGAAGAAATACCGGGCCAACATTCAAGAGACGTTTGACATGCCCGACCTGAGCGACATCCGAGCCATCACCTACCCTGACCCTCTGGTGCAATTCATCAAGATGAGCGAGAGCGTGGGTGCCCACGTCATGCAAGTGAAAGAGGACCAGGACATTAACCAGCTGGTCAAGGAGGTGTATCCTGATGCCGTTGAAATAGCCTCGAACCTGCCCGAAGTGACCATAGCGACCCGCAATCCCGACACCGTGGGCCGCGCTAGCGACCTGAACGGCACCGACGTGGGCATCATTCGTGGAAAATTCGGCGTGGCCGAGAACGGCTGCATCTGGATTCCGCAGCAGATGAAGGAGAAAGCCGTGTGCTTCATCTCCGAGAACCTGGTCATCCTGCTGCCAAAGTCGCAAATAGTGAACAATATGCACGAGGCATACCGACGGCTGGAGTTCAACGACTTCGGCTATGGCACGTTCATCAGTGGCCCTTCAAAGACGGCTGACATTGCGCAGGTGCTGGTCATGGGAGCCCAAGCCGCACGCAGCGTCACCATCTTCCTCATGCCAGAATAGACAAGGCACACGCACACTGATAAGGGGAATCGTATCATCGTTCTCTCGCGCGCGTATAAATATAGATGGAATGAATGTGCTACAAGTGCTACCGGTCCCCATAAGCGATTGGCAAACAGCTATTTACGGGTGCATTTCGGATTACGGAAGATGCTACCGAAAATGCTACTGATACACATGCCCAACCACCTGCACGAACTTGCTGTTTTGTGCAAAAATGAGACATAGAGAAAAGTCGCGCACGACTTTTCTCTATGTCTCATTTTGAATTTTTCAAACGGCGCCAACTTTTCCCCAAACGGCGTCGACTTTTTTGAAAAAGTCAACGACTTTTTGAAAAATCTCGTTGACTTTTTTTCATGGGGAGGCGACCTTTTGGGAAAAGTCGGTCCAACGCTGAAACGATAGCACCTGTAGCATTTTCGGTAGCATGAATCTTGGGAGAATATGCACCCAGAAGTATCACGATTTCAGCCAGTTACACACCGCAGTAGCACTTGTAGCACTTACATTCGCGCATAATTTACGCGCACGCGCGATAATAAAACATCATGGCTACACCCTGTCAGGGATTCCACTCATACGTGTCATAGCAGTTGGCACGTCCACCGAACCCTTCTTTCTGAGCCACTAGCCCATCGTTTAGAATGGAGCCATCGCCCTCAGTAGAGCGTCCGAAATCCAGATACTGATAATCGGGGTAGTCCTGATACATGGCCACGTCGTAGATGGCATCCACTGCCCCCAGCTTCTTGCCCAACGGCGTGGACGAGCAGTACTGCCCGTGAAGCACCTGAGGCGACAGGTAGAACGTAAGCCCAGCCAGCACCTCGTCGCCCAGATAGGCATTGTACTGCACAATGTTCTTGGGGAAACGGGAGTAGAGCAACTCCATCTCTTCCACCGTATGGACGGGGCGTACGCCGTGGCGGTCAACCAGATTGGTCTCCAATACGGGCCAGAAGGCACGGAAGTTATTGTCGCGCCTGACCACTATGCCCTCAGCCTGGGCACGGCGCAGGTGGCGAATGCGATCCTTGCGCCAACGCAGGTGCTGCTGCATGAAAATGACGGTGCCCACATCGCGTGAGATGATTCGGGCCTTGCAAATCCAGAACAGGGGATACAAGTCTTCTTCGGCGGCATGCTGATGGTAGACCCAGGGCACGGGCTTGTAGACCACGCGCGTGATTCCCTCCTGACGCAGCCACTCGTTGAGCTCGCGGAACAGCTGCACCACGTCGGCCACGGTGACGCTGATGTTCATCACCAGTCCGCCGTAGGTCAGTCCCTGATGGGAATAGAGCGTGGAGCCAACGATGTTAGCCGGCAGGATGGAATGCAGGTGCGAGCCCACATAGAACATCAGTGAGTGGTCAGTGAAGCGGTCGGCGTGATAGTCCATATAGTTCCGGTAGAACAGGAAGGTGGCATTGCGCGCCTTCGCCACATACCGATCCCACACCGCCTTGTCGGCAGGAGTGTATCTTTTTATCGTGAACATCCTATGTATTTCAGGAATTCGTTGTAATCGTAAATGTAGTCTTCCTCTTCAAAATGCTCGGACGCCAGCACCATGCAGACGGCGCCACTAGAGAAGTCGTCGAGCGTGCGCCAGGTGTTCACATCGATGAGCAGGCCCTGCCAGGGATGGTTGAGCAGCACGGTTCGGCGCTCGTAGCCATTGTCAAGGGTGACAGTGAACGAGCCGCTCAGCGCCACCACCAGCTGCTTCAGCCGCTTATGGGCATGGCCGCCACGGCTCTCGCCAGCTGGCACATCGTAGACCCAGTAGACGCGCTTGATGCTGAAAGGCACCATACCGGCCCCCTCGGCAACGGTGAGGTTGCCACGGGGGTCGGTCACTTTTGGCAATTCAATGAGCTTAATGTCTAAGGTCGGCATAGGGGTCGGTTCCAAGTACGGTCTTGGCCAGTCGCTTGGCCTTGCTGCGCAGGGCATTCACGTCGTCGCCCACCTCGCCGTAGCAGAGCACCACGCCCATGCGGCGACCCTTGTGGGCCTCGGGCTTGCCGAAGATGCGGATGCGCGTGCGGTCTTCCTTCAGAGCCTCCTCCAAATTATAGGGCAAGAGAGAACGGTCGACGGGAGTATTAGCCTCGACAGGCGACAGGATGACAGCCGAGGCACCGGCATGCTCCAGATGAATGGCGGGAATGGGCAGTCCCATGACGGCACGGAAGTGGAGTTCAAACTCTGAGAGGTTGGTGGTGTGTCCCAGTGTCACCA
>CAMNJH010000206.1 GCA_946541275.1 uncultured Prevotellaceae bacterium | reverse complement strand
CTGGATAGAGGTGCAGATACGCTCCGACCGCATGGACGAGATTGCCGAGCAGGGTCTTGCGGCTCACTGGAAGTACAAGGAGGGTGGGGAATACGCCGAGGATGAAACCGAGATGAACGAGTGGCTACACACCATCAAGGAAATTCTTGATGACCCACAGCCCGATGCCATGGACTTCCTCGATGCCATCAAGCTGAATCTCTTTGCCAGCGAGATTTTCGTCTTCACTCCCAAGGGAGAAATCAAGACCATGCCCGCCAACAGCACCGTGCTCGATTTCGCATTCTCCATACACACCTTCCTGGGCTCCCATTGCATCGGTGCCAAGGTCAATCACAAGCTGGTGCCGTTGAGCCATCGGCTGAGCAGTGGTGACCAGGTCGAGGTGCTCACCTCCAAGTCGCAGCATGTGCAGCCGTCGTGGATTAACTTCGTCAGCACCGCAAAGGCCAAGGCCAAGGTGCAGGCCATCGTGCGTCGCAACAGCCGGGAGGTGCAGAAGATTGGCGAGGAGCTGCTCAATGCCTGGCTGGCCAAAAAAGGTTTCGAGCAGACCCTGGCCATGGCCGAACAGCTGAGGCAGTTCCATGCCTCGGCCTCGCGTGAAGAGTTCTTCCAGGCGTTGGGTGAGAAGACCGTTGTGCTGGGACAGGCCGACGAGGATGAGCTGAAAGGGAAGAACAAGAAGAAAGGCGAGAACAGCAGTGGCGGATGGCGCAAGTACGTCCCCTTTGTCAAGGCCAGGAAGGACAGCGGCGAGGAGCCGCAGCCCGAGCTCTTCGTCGTTCCTGAGAAGTTCAACCGCAAGAAGGCCGTCATCCTCAACGACGAGAACATCGGCCAGTACATCTTCCCCGCCTGCTGTCATGCTATTCCGGGCGATGACGTGCTGGGCTATATTGACAACCAGAACCGCATTGAAATCCATAAGCGCACCTGCCCTGTGGCCAATCGCTTGAAGGCCAGCTATGGAAACCGCATCCTCGACGTGAAGTGGGACATGCACAAGCGCCTCTTCTTCGATGCCACTATCCGTCTGGGAGGCATTGACCGTCGTGGACTGGTGAACGAGGTCACACAGGTCATCTCCAACCAGCTCTCTGTTGACATCCGCAAGCTCATGTTCTCCAGCGACGATGGCATCTTTGAGGGCACCATCGAGTTGCGGGTCCACGACCGTGAGGACGTCAGGCAGATTATCGACAAACTGAAGGAAGTGGACAACCTCCAGGAAATATCGCAAGTATTGTAAGGAAGACTAAACTGAAAACAAATCAAAATGGACTACAAGAAAGTATTTGAGACCATGGTGGACCAGACCAGTCAGTATCTGTCGGCCCATCATCTGAAGACCATGGTGCTGGGCCTTTCCGGCGGCATCGACTCCACCGTCACGGCAGCCATCTGCCACGAGGTGGTCAGGCGCCACCCCGCGCTGGGGCTGAAGTTCATCGGCGTTAGCCTGCCCTGCTCCTCCAATTCTGCTGAGGAGAACGACTCGGCCAGTCTGGCCATGCGCGGCTTCTGCACCGAGTACTGGGTGGAGAACCTGCAAGCCCAGTACCTGCTGCTCAGGGCCACCTGTGAGCAGCGCTACCCCTCCACCCCCATTTCGCAGGGGAACATCAAGGCTCGCCTCCGCATGATTTATCTCTATAACATTGCCTCCGTCACCGGAGGCCTTGTCATGGACACCGACAACCTGACCGAGCACAATCTGGGCTTCTGGACCATTCATGGCGACGTGGCCGACTATAACCCCATCGGCGGGCTCTGGAAGCACGAGGTCTACCAGCTCTGCCAGTACCTGTTCACCCAGTGCTATCCCGACCCTGATGACGAGCGCCACCAGGCCCTGCGCGCTGCCTATGGCATACTGCCCACCGACGGCAATGGCGTGGCAGCTGGCGGCGACATGGCGCAGATAGCTCCCGGCCACACCTACGAAGAAGTGGATGACATCCTTTGCTCTTACCTTCAGGCTGGTCCCCAGCCCGAGGCCCAGGCCGCCGTCGTGGCGCGTCTGAACGATGCCTATGGCGCCGAGACCGTGGAGCGTGTGCTCAGCCGCCACAGGGGCTCTGCCTTCAAGCGCAAGCGCATGCCGCTGGTCATTGACCGGAGCCTCTATGAATCATAATCCCACCAACCCTTTATCTCAATAACTGAATATGAAACGACTGTTTCTTGCCTTTATGGCACTGCTGGTCATGGCTACCGTTCGTGCTGCCGGCTCCTTTGATAACCCTGACACCATTGTAGTGGCACGTGATGGCACGGGCCAGTTCCGCACCGTCGACGAGGCCATCGAGGTGTGCCGCGCTTTCATGGACTACCACAAGGTCATCTTCGTGAAGAAAGGCGTCTACAAGGAAAAGCTCATCATTCCCCAGTGGTTGCAGAACATAGAGATATGCGGTGAGGACCGCGACGAAACCATCATCACCTTCGATGACCATGCCAACATCAAGACGGCCGACCGCCCCAAGGGCATGGGCACCTTCCGCACCTACACGCTGAAAATAGAGGGTAACGCCATTACGCTCAAGAACATCACCATTGAGAACAATGCCGCCCGGCTGGGGCAGGCCGTGGCGCTCCATACCGAGGGCGACCGCCTGCGCTTCATCAATTGCCGCTTCCTGGGCAATCAGGACACCATCTATACCGGCATGGCAGCCACCCGCCTCTACTTCGAGGATTGCTACATAGAGGGCACCACCGACTTCATCTTCGGCCCCTCCACGGCCTGGTTTGAGCGCTGTCACATCTATTGCAAGGCCAACAGCTATATCACTGCCGCCTCCACACCCAAAGAGCAGATGTACGGGTACATATTTAATCACTGCACCATCACCGCCGCCCCCCAGGTCACCAAAGTCTATCTGGGCCGCCCCTGGCGCGACTATGGCTACACGCTGTTCATGCACTGCCAGCTCCCTCCGCAGATTGCACCCGAAGGATGGCATCACTGGCGCCAAGAGGCCAAGCTCACCGCCCGCTACCTGGAGTTCGAAAACACCGGCGAGGGCGCGGTCACAACAAAACGCGTGGACTGGAGCCGACAATTGACTAAGAAAGAAGCTGCCAAGGTCACACTGAACGAAGTGTTTCAGCGAAACGACGGCTGGGACCTTGAAAAATAGAGTAAATACACTATCATCTTGACCCTTCACTTCCAATCTAATCCACTGGATAACAAACGGTTGCAGTGAAGGGTTTTTCTGTTGCCCAATGCCATCGTGCTTTTAACCTATATCGGTCATTAGCGTTATGCTGATAACGTAAAAGAAAGCGTGTTAGCGCGTAACTGCCTAATGACCGTTTTGGTTTTAGTGCTTATCGCGCAATTTGTGCTTGTTTGGAAAATTCAATTATTCCAAAGTCTTTGACTCATCACCAAAAGTCAACGGGATTTTTCCAAAAGTCGGCCCCCCATGAAAAAAAGTCGACGCCGTTTTTTCATGGGAGGCCGCCATTTTCCCCTGTCACCAAGTCTTCACCATAAAATCCTGTGCGACAAAGATTTAGCGATAGGGTGAAGGGTAGGACCAATAACTCATCTTGCTATTTTATAATGATTAGCTTCTGTGCATATTGCAAACCCTTCACTCCAATATTCTGTATTCCAGTTGTTTACTATCATGGTGAAGGGCTTTTACGTTTCATGTTACTTCATTTCTTCTTCGGCTGCTTGTTGAAACGGTACGCGGCACTGAGCATGACGTATCTGGGCAGGGCGTTATAACTGGTGTTGGTATAGCCTGTGCTCGAAATGCTCCAGACACGATTGTTCGTGCGGTTGAGAATGTCGTGGGCGGTGAGGCTTAGTGTCAGGCGGTCGT
>CAMNJH010000205.1 GCA_946541275.1 uncultured Prevotellaceae bacterium | reverse complement strand
CTGCTGGGCCTGCTGGCCTATCATCTGGTCGCGCTGCTGGCGCATGGTCATGTAGGAATAGAGCAGGTTGCTGACGCAGAACAGAATGCACGTCAGTGACAGATGGTCGCCAATGAGCCAGACGGGTTTCGACCATTCAAAGATGGGGTCGTAGGTCGACAGGTCTTGCATCCACAGGAAACTCTCGCCGCGCAGCTGGATGGCGTTAGGCACGAAGAAGAACATGGCTATCCAGATGGGCATCTGGATGAGCATGGGCAGGCAGCCGCCCAGCGGGCTGACACCATACTGGGAGTACATCTGCATCTGCACCTGCTGCTTCTGCATCTGGTCTTCAGGCTTGTCGTACTGCTTGGTGGCCTCTTCTATCTTCGGCTTCAGCACGCGCATCTTGGCTGACGACATGTAGCTCTTCTTCACCATGGGGAAGGTGAGGCCCTTCAGGAGTAGGGTGATGAGGATGAGCACGATGCCCATGCTGAGACCAAGAGCGGTGAGTCCATCGAAGACGTAGAGCGTGAACCAGCGGTTGATCCAGCGCACCAGCCACCAGCCCAGATAGACCAGATCTTCCAGGTCCAGGTCGCGGCCGAACTGGCTCTGTTTGTCAATGTGCTTGAGAATCTGGAAATCGTTGGGGCCGAAATACATCTCAAACTCGTTGGGCTGCTGAGTACTGAAGGGGGTCTTCAGCTCGGCCAGATAGGATTTCAGATAGTGCGACTCCTTCTCGTGCATCATGCTGGCGAGCCTGGCGTTTTTCTCGAAAGGCTTCTGTGGGATGAGCACGGTGGCGAAGAACTGCGACTTGAAGGCTACCCAATCCAGGGCCTCTTCGGGCTGCTCAGTGTCGTTGCCGCCCTCGCTCAGGTGGTCGGTGCCGCCATCCACTTCCTTGTAGGTGAGCGAGGCATAGCGGTTTTCAAACGTGAAGCCTTTCTCCTGCTGGCGGCAAGAGTCTTTCCAGACGACGCTCATCTGCTTGTTGCCCTGTTCGTAGAGCTGGTCCATGTTGACGGTCTGGATGCTAAAATGCAGCAGGTAGCTGTTGCCAAGGCTGTAGTTGAACACGATTTGTGCACCATTGACACCCTCGGCGGTGAGCGTGACAGCCTTGTCGGTGACGTTCGACGGCTGGAAGTAGAGCTCGCCGGTGTTGATGAACTCCTTATTGGCGTTGGCGGGCAGGCCAAACGTCAGGTTCTGGTCTTTCTCGTCGAATAGTGTCACGTCAGGATTGCCCAGATAGTCCTTGTAGCCGAGGACTTTGGCCTTCCTGACAACACCGCCCTTGGTGTCAATGGTCAGCTCCAGCTTTTCGTTCTTCAGCACGATTGACTGGCTCTGCTGCTCCTGCATGGCTGCAAAGAAGGTCTTGCTGCTGTCTGCTTGCAGCTTCAGGGCTGCCTGGGCTGCGTAGTCCACGGTGTCCCTTGGTGCGGGATTTGCTTTGGCAATGGAGTCTTGCCGTGCCAGTTCTGCCTGTTCAGCGGCCTGCTGCTCGCTGACTTGTTTCTGGCTCCACCAGCTGAAACCAATAAGCACCAGTGCTATAAGCACAAATCCTGTAAGAGTATTTCTGTTCATTTCTTTATATTAAATAATGTTCGCGCGAAAGAATGCGCTGAGTAAAATGTAGCTGCAAAGGTACAAATAAAAAAGAAGAAATAAGAATGAAGAAAAGAGAAATTGCGCTTTTTGCGTATTTTTTTTATCTTTTCTTTTTCAATATTTAATTATATTTGCTATCTTTGCACCTAGTTATGAGAAAAACATTGTTATCATTTGCGGCTGCCGTGGTGCTCAGTGCCAGCGCCGCTCCGGGAAATAATCCAGTTAATGGGCAGTATTACAAATTGTTTGCTCCGCTCACGTTCTATCACTCTGTGGCTGCTGAGCAGCTGTCGATAGCCTCTGACAGTCCTGAGGAGGTAGAGCAGGCCATCAATCAGGCATTGATGCACGTTTACCTGAATCGTCCTGATCTGGTAGAGGTGACCGAAACCGAGCAGGAGAATGCAGGCGAGCTGCGCCAGGACATCATCGACCAGCCCGTGGTGCAGGCCGTCACCATGGTGGAGCAGGCCGAGCCCATGCCCGAGGCTCCCGAGGCTGACCCTGTGGAAGTGGTGGTGGAGAAGCCCAAGTTCTGGAGCTACAAGGGCGATGGCTATCTGCAGTTCATGCAGAACTACGTCAGCGGCAACTGGTACAAGGGCGGCGAAAGCAACTATTCCGCCGTTGGTAGCCTGACGCTGGAGGCCAACTACGACAACAAGTCGAAATGGAAGTGGGAGAACAAACTGGAGATGAAGCTCGGTTTCCAGACATCACGTACGGACCAGGTGCATAAGTTCAAGGCTAATGAAGACTTGTTCCGCTACACTGGCAAGGTGGGACTGCAGGCAGCCAAGAAATGGTACTACACCCTGCAGGCTCTGGCCTACACCCAGTTCTCACGAGGCTTTAAGTCGAACGATATCCGTACCTATTCTGACTTCCTCTCACCTCTGAATGTGAGCATCGGTCTTGGTATGGACTACAAGGTGGAATGGCTTGACAAAAAAATCACTGGCACCGTCAACCTTTCGCCTTTCGCCGTGAACTACAGATATGTGGACCGCTCGTGGTTCCGTAACAAGAATGATAAGACTGTCGACCAGTTCGACTGGTTCCCTGGCCGATATGGTATCGATGCTGGCAAGCATCACCTGACTGACTTCGGTTCGCAGGTGACGGCTGCCTTGGAGTGGAAAATCAATGACGTCGTCAGGTGGAAGACCCGCTTCTATGGATTTACCAGCTACCACCGTGCAGAACTGGAATGGGAAAATACCTTTGCACTGCGTGTCTCCAAGTACATCTCGGCTAATCTCTTCCTCTTCCCACGCTTTGACGATTCCAACAAATGGGACGACGAACTGGGCTATTGGCAGTTTAAGGAATACTCATCACTGGGCTTCTCCTATAACTTCTAAAGCAGGGAAAGTTGATTTAGTTTAAAATCGTAAGCAGAAATCGAAAATTTCTGCTTTTTTATTTGGTTTTTATAGTATAAAGTGTTAATTTTGCGCCCTCAAGATGGATTAAGGTAAAAAGACGATACAAAAAGTTATGAGTGACAGACTCTTCATTTTTGACACGACGCTCCGTGACGGTGAACAGGTGCCCGGATGTCAATTGAACACCGTTGAGAAGATTCAAGTGGCAAAGGCCTTGGAACTGCTTGGCGTCGACGTGATAGAGGCGGGCTTCCCAATCAGTTCTCCTGGTGATTATCATTCAGTGATTGAAATTTCAAAGGCCGTCACCTGGCCTACCATTTGTGCACTGACTCGTGCGGTTCAGAGGGATATTGATGTGGCGGTCGAGGCTTTGCAGTATGCCAAGCGCAAGCGCATCCATACTGGCATTGGTACCAGCGATTCTCACATAAAATATAAGTTCAATTCCAATCGTGAGGATATCATTGAGCGGGCTGTCTGGGCGGTTAAGTACGCCCGGCAATTCGTTGATGAGGTGGAGTTCTACGCTGAGGATGCTGGTCGCACGGACAATGAGTATCTGGCAAGGGTGGTGGAGGCCGTCATCAAGGCGGGGGCTACTGTGGTGAACATTCCCGACACCACAGGTTACTGCCTTCCCATGGAGTTCGGCGCAAAGATCAAGTACCTCATGGACCATGTGGACGGCATTGACAAAGCCGTCATCTCCACCCATTGCCATAACGACCTGGGTATGGCAACGGCCAACACACTGGAAGGCGTGCTCAATGGGGCCCGTCAGGTGGAGGTGACCATCAACGGAATAGGCGAGCGCGCTGGAAACACCAGCCTGGAAGAGATTGCCATGATACTGAAATGCCACAAGGGCATCAACATCGACACCAATATCAACACCACTAAGATTTTCCCCACTAGCCGC
>CAMNJH010000204.1 GCA_946541275.1 uncultured Prevotellaceae bacterium | reverse complement strand
TCTCCTTGGCCTCGTCGGTGAGCTGCTGGCAGGTGCGGCGCATGGCGTCATACGCCCGTTTCAGCCGCAGAGTCTCCATCTGGCGCACGCTGTCCAGCTTCTGCGCCTGTGAGTCCCGTTTAGGGTCACCCGTCGGAGGCGTAGGCTGGTAGTCTTTCATTAAGCCGCAGCCTATCATGATGGTCTTATGGAGCCTACCGTCGTAATAGTAGGAAACGCGAACACTTCTTCCCAACGCCTCCATTTCGCTCACCAGACTGTCAATCTTCGGATGGCCTTGCAGGCGCTGCTGTATCGTGCCCTGAGCCGTGGCGCTGAGGGCGATGATGATGGCACAAAGTGCAAATACTGTTCTTTTCATATCTTGTTGGTCTTTTGGTTACTCGGTGGTTAATAAGCGTTATTGCTCAGGGCTATTTCTACATGTTGGGTCATGCGGTTGCCCCGTTCTCTGATTCCTTTTTTCATATTCTCGTAGTCGGCTTGCAGGCTGCCATCCATTTGGGCAGCCATCATCTCAATGGCCAATCGCCTCTCTTCCTCGGCTAAGTCAAATTCATATATAGAAAGCTCAGTCGTTTCAGGGAGTGTGGACGGCGCTGCCGGTTCCTGTTCCTGTTGGGGGAGGGAGGAGGGAACCTTTGATGGGGGGTGCGCATTCACTTTTTCATTCTGTGGACTTGCCACTTCGGCACTGCTGAGGATTCCTGTTTCATCCGACTTGGCTATTTGACTGGATTGAGTAGCGAATTTGTAATTCACTTCTCCCAGCAGTGGGCCTTCAAGCGGGTCGTACTTATTGGCATGGTGCAGTATCAGCAACAATGCGATGCCTGCAGCCACGACGGCAATGGCCGTATAGGGCCACAGGTGGCGGTGCCTGGGCCGTTTGTCCTGCTGCATCAGGTGCTCCATTAGCCGGTCGTTCAGGTCGGCAGGCATGGGTGGCAGCTGCTGCTCGTGCTGGCGGATGGCCTCGCGCAACTGGGCGTCGCCTCTCAGTATGTGGTTGATGTCATTTTCGTTCATGTTTCTCGGTCTTTATGATTCGGTAGAGTTTCTTGCGAATACGGCTCAGCTGCGAGCCTATGGTAGAAGGGTTTGAACTGGTGACATAGGCAATGTCGGCCAGGCTCATGTCGTCATAGTAGAACATGGTGATGATGGTTCGTTCGTAGGCTGGGAGCAGGGCCAAGGCACGCTCCAGGGCCTGGACGGTCTCAGTGTCGTGAATGTCCTCTTCGGACGTGTCGTCCATATTGTTCAGGGCTGGGTCTTGGTCGTCCATGTAGACGATGGCCGACCTGCGGCGACGAATGAAGTTGAGCGCTTCGTGGTAGGCTATTCGGCGCAGCCAGCCCAGCAGCGTGGCTCTGTGGTCGTAGCGGTCAATGGCTTGTAGTGCTTTGAGGAATACATCCTGGTAGACCTCTTCTGCATCTTCCTGACAGCCGACGATGCGCCTCACCAGCTGGAACACAGTAGGTCCATAGTCGTTCAGCAGCTGCTGACAGGCGGTGCGGTTCTGCTGTCGTAATCTGACTATGAATATGTCTTTCTCTTGTTCCATACACTATTATATACACCGAAAATTGAAAAACATTGCATGTTTTCCTCAAAAAAGTATCTTTTTTTATAAAAAAAGCACCCTGCACTGCCTGGGATGCAGGCTGTGCAGGGTGAAGTGCTTCTTTCACGCCATTGCGGAAAGGCATTTTGTTGTTATCTGTCAGGGTATGATGACCAGTCGGCCACGGCGGATGTAGATGCCTTTGGAGGGCTGGGCGCTGACAGGACGCCCTGTCAGGTCAAAGAGGATGTCGGCTGATGAGTTACCACGGGTATTGGTGGGGAACAGGACTGCGCTGGTGCCCCAGCCGTCGGCGCGGTCTTCAAGGGTGACCACCCGGTCGTCGGTCATGCATTTCTTCCATTCGGCATTGCTGGTCTTGTTGACAAAGTTGCCGCCCCACGTCTGGTACCACGGCATCCACCATGACCACACGGCTTCCTCGTCGAACTCCTTGTCAATGTCGGGGATGGGGCCGTTTTCCGAGAGGGCCACCATCTTCCTGCCGCCTGTCAGCGCTTTCAGGGCATCGAAGGTGACGTAGCTGCTGGAGTAGTCGTAGTCGGGGTTGTAAATGTCGGCTGAAACGATGTCGTAATAGTCATCACCAGGATTCCAGTCAGCATCGTTCACGCCAGCGTTCCATACCCAGATGACATTGTGCACGCCTTTCACATGGACCATCTCCTCGTAGACCAGTTGGAACAGCTTCTTGAACGGGCGGGCCCCTTCGCGCCCCCACCAGAACCATCCGCCACTAGACTCGTGCAGCGGGCGGAAGATGCAGGCCATGCCAGCCTGCTGCAACTCAAGGAAGAAGTCGGCCACGGTGTCGATGTCCTTGATGATGTATTTGTAGAGTGCTGACGATGTGTTCCAACTGCCGTCAGCATTCATGGCATTGGTGATTTTCATGTTGCAATCGGCCGTGTAGAAGGCGTCAGTGCTGCGGCTGGGGTCGCGCCAGTGCCAGGTGAAGGCAGGGAATCCGCCACGGCGGTAGGTGTCCTTGGCCAGATTGACCGATGCACGGGTATAGTCGCGCATCCAGCTGTTGCTCTCACTGGCGCCGGTGGCATTCATGAAGTCGAATCCCACCAAGGCGGGATAACGCCCGGATGCGCGATAGACGGCCAGCACGTCGGCATGCTTCCTAATGTCGCCATTGGCGGTGCTCATGTCACCGGTCATGATGCCCGAGATGGTCTTCTTCCCGAAGTTGTCGTATAGGAACGAATACATCTCGCGGGCGCGGTCGGTGGCATCGGCGTCGACGGGTGAAGGTGCTATGTTGAAGGCCAGCTGTGAAGTGCTGGTCTCTATGCGGATATAGTCAATGCGGAACCATGTCCAGCTGGGGGTGATGACTATGCTGTTGCTGCCCTGATTCATGAAGTAGGTGCCTACGGCCGATTCTGCCTGACCGATTATCTGGAAGGTGCCGTTGCCGCCATTTACGCTCAGGTTGGCCACTTTTTCGCCGTACAGTCCGTCATAGCCCACGTAGACGGTGTACTTTCCTTTCACAGCTGCCTGATAGCTGAAGCTGATGCGGGCATTCTCTTCAGTGATTTCAAGGGCTTTTCGGCCAGAGTATTTGTTGTCCGTTATGAGTTTGCAGTGGGAGTAATTGGCATCCTCGGCCTCCAGCTTCGTGTTGTCGGCCATCATGGTGGCAGGAAGCAGGCAGCCCATGGCCAGGGCAAGAGTCAGCAACAATGATTTCATGTATCTTAGGGGTAGGGTATATGGATGAAAGGGGAAAAAGGAAAACTCCCAAGGGCAGCCTGCTAGCGGTGGCTGCCACTTGAGAGCTTTTATGCAGTTTGACGAATCATTACAGGATGGTCTTCACAGCCTCCAGCATGCCGCGGTCCTGGATCAGGTCGAGGTATTGCTTGACGAGTGCGTTCAGACCAGCCACTTTGTTGAGGTCCTCCTGCCAGATGAATTCAGCAGCCAGCACGCCGTCGGTCACCTTCTGGGTGTCGCCAGTGGCCCAGAGTTGCTGTAGCAGTTCCATAATCTTCGGATCGTCATTGGGCGTAATCTCGGCGCCGTCGGCACGCTTGCCACCCTTGTAGTAGGTGATGATGGCAGCCAGACCGAACACGAGGCCCTTGGGCAGCTCACCCTTGCGCTCCAGATAGGTCTTCACGCCAGGCAGGTCGCGGGCCTGGAACTTCGGGAAGCTGTTCAGCATGATGCTGGTCACCTGATGGTCGACGAACGGGTTGTCGAAGCGCTCCAGCACGTCGCCGGCGAACTTCTCCAGCTCCTCCATGGGCAGGTCGAGCGTCTGCATCAGCTCGTCGAACTGCACCTTGTGGATGTACTTGCCGATGACCTCATGCTGGCAGGC
>CAMNJH010000203.1 GCA_946541275.1 uncultured Prevotellaceae bacterium | reverse complement strand
CGTTGGGGCTCTCGGCCACGGCGAAGAACGACTTGCGGTCGGCTCCCTCCACACGTACCACCAGCACGTAGCCTCCTCCGTTTTCCCCTAAGGGTGAAGGGCCGTCCCACTTGATGGCGCCACTATTCAGCGTGGCGTTCATCATGATGCGCTGCATCAGGAAGGGATTGTCGTGCTCGTTGAAGTCATACCTCCACTCCAGCGGGGTGTGCTCGGCCGTGAGGATGGGGTTCTCATATTTCTCGTAGATGCCATTGCCCCATTCCTTCGGGGCATTCTTCCGGCTCAGCAGCTCCTCATGGTGTGCACGCAGTGCTGCCACTTTCTTTTCAAACTCTGTCATTACTATCTCCGTTTAAATTATTTATTAGTAATGAGTAACTAACAATTATCAATTATTAATTGCTAATTACTCATTGCTCATATTACTCATTGGTGATGTCCTTCAGGAACAGCGTCTCGGGAGCTGCATAGAATTCGCAGAAGAAAGGTGCATCGGGCATGGCGGGTGAGGGGCCGAACCACTCCTCCTTGTAGTTACGCCATGTCAGCAGATAGCTGATGGGGAAGTCCTTCACTGCGGGCAGCAGGGTGGACGACCACCAGTCGGGCTGCGTCATGTTCTTCATGCCCGTCTCTGTCAGTGCAGGAATCAGGCCGTGCTCCTTGGCCACCTTACAGAGCACCGCCAGGTTCTGCTGCGTGCGCTCAATGAAGTCGTCCTTACCCTCGGGCTGCCACTGGTAGCCGTCCAGACCTATCATCTGCACGCGGTCATCACCAGGATAGCGGTCCAGCAGGCGCTCTGCCGTCAGGTTGTCCTGACATCCAGGCGAATAGGACCACACCAGATTATCAAAGCCGTCGGCCGTGAGCTTGTCCTGCAGCATGTTCCACAAGGCCCTATACTGATCGGGGGTGCACAACTTCTCGCCCCACCAGAACCACGAACCGCTATTCTCGTGCCAGGGACGGAAGATGACGGGCACCTTCTGACCGTCGGCGGTCTTCAGCGTGGCAAGGAAGTCGCTCACGCGCTGCATCCACAGTCCGAACTTATCATGATACTCGCCGCCAGGCAGAATCTTGGCCACCACAGCCGTGTCAGTGACGTCCCAGGCCGTTCCCTCGGGGAACTTCTGCCCGGCCCAACCGCCACCCTCAATGGTGGTGACGGGATTACGCGGATGCCAACTCAGGGTGACAATGCCGCCACGCTTGTGATGGGCCAGAATTTCCTGGGTCATCCGCGTGAAGGGCACACTGTCAAGGTTCTTCTGGTCGGCCATCTCAATGCCACCCAGGTCGAAGCCCATGATGGCAGGATAGTCACCGCAGGTATTCTTCACATCGCTGCTATCGGCATCATATTCCCAAGTCAGACCGTACATCGGGTCGTCCTGATGGCCATACATGATGCCGTGGCTGCGCAGGGTGTCCAGACGCTCCAACAGTTGCTGGGCCACGGTGGGTGCTGCCTCTTTCTCACTGGCGGTTGTAGCCTTCTGTCCGCCACAGGCCGTCAACAGGAGCGCTGCCAAAGTAAATCCATAGATTGCTGTTTTCATACTCTCTCTTATTTTCTTTAATTCATATCTTTCCTTTGTTTCATGGCTCAATACCCATCTGACGGAGCATCCAGCTTTCCCATTCGTCCCACTGCTCCTGATACCAGAAGTGCCAGGTCATCTGGTAGGGCGAAATCTCCTTGGGGCCGGTCACGATGTTGTAGGTGGCCCAAGCTGTGGTGGGGGGCACCACGTCGTCACAGTATCCAAAGGAGAACCAGCCCTTCTGCTGATTGTCAATCAGACGGGCAAAGTTCACGCCGTCATAGTAGCGCGAGGTCTCTATCTGCCTCTCCTGCCCCTTGCCTTTGTTCCAGTAGAAATAGTGGGGCCAGCCACAGGCTACGCCACGCAGAGAGTTGGTGTGGTCGCACAGGGCTGCATGCACGGGGGCATAATAGGTGATGCGCTTGTCAAGCCCGGCAGTGACCAGCGACAGGAATCCGCCCTGGCTACTGCCCGAGACGCCCATCTGCTGCCCATTCCAGGGAGTGTACTGCTCAATATAATCCAGGGCGCGTATGCAGCCCAGGATGACGTGCTTATAATAAGACTTGTCGCGGTCGTCCATGCCCCACTCCCAGTAGCCGCTCAGTGCACCTTCATTCAGATTGGTGTATACCTGCTGCTCCATGGTCACGGGCACACCGTGTATGCCTATTTCCAGCGTCACGGCTCCCCGCGAGGCTGTATAGATGTCACCACCATAGGGGCGCACGCCAGCACCAGGCACACGCAGCAGGGCGGGATAGCGACCTTCCTTCACGGGCACGCACAGTATGCCATAGGTACGCGAGCCCCATTTGGAGTTATTGAACGACACCTCATAGACGTCGACATCCTTCGTGCAGCGCTCAGGCAACAGGCGCTTCGTAGGGTTCAGGTCAACGGTCTGCGCCTCCTTGATGGCCTGCTTCCAGAACTGCTCAAAGTCCTGAGGCATCACCGTCGAGGGCTGCAGCTGCTCAGGAGCGAAGGCAGCGGCGCAGGCGCCTTTGTAGTCCTTCCCATCCACATGGGCCGTGACGTCCACCCGATAGAACCCTGGCTGCCTCATGCTGCCTTTCAGGTCGAGCGTACCGTCCTTCAGCGTCAGCGACTTCTTTTCTGTCTGATACATCTCGGGGCCGGCTGCATAGTCTATCTGCACGCCGTCAATGAGCGTCCCTGAACGGCGCACCTCCACGCGGAAGCGAGCCGTCTGACCAGCATCGTAACGCCAGTCCTGATGATCGGGCTCAACGGTCACCACAATGTTGTTGCCCCTGATTTGACCAGCCACTGGAAGCAAGGCCAGCACAGCCATCAAAACGAGAAAAAATCTTTTCATCGGTATTGTCTTTTGTTAGTAAATGATTTCAAGATGCAAAGTTACAGTTTTATTTCCAAACAGAATGATACTTTTTTTGCAAAGATTGGTATATCTGTCTGTTTTGTTCACTTTTTGCTGATTAGCCGATTATTCGTTACGCCCAGAAAAACAGGCAAACCTACGACAATTGGCATAGGTCTGCCTCATTCAAAGCCATTCAGCAAAAAACTGTACATTCGTACAGCGCTATCCCTCACACAATTCAACAATATAGTGGTCAAGGTCAGTGCCACTTCCGTCCTTGCCCGTCAGCTTCGTGTAGAGACGGCGCCGCAGGTTGCTAACATTGCTCTTGGTGCAGACAAGGAGGACCGACATCTGGAGGGGGCTGCAACGGATGACGATGAGGCCGATGACATGGCGCTCCTGGTCGGTCATGGTCTGGTCAGGCTGGTGCTCGGCATACTGCTGTTGGAGGGTGGCGAAGAGCTGGGGATGCTGACGGTCAATCTCGTTGAGGAGGGCTTGCCAGTCCTCGGCCGTCGGGTGGGCATCCCGCGAGGAGAGGTCGTGGAAGTGGCGTGCGATGTCGGTGTCGAGTATTCCCCGCTTCATCTGGTTGCGCAGCGAGTGAAGCATATCGGCATACTCTCGGTTCTGCTTCAGCGTATCGCGGTGTTCACGCCGCAGTTTGTAGAGGTAGTAAGCAGCAAAACAGATGAGTCCCAATAGCAGCAACAGTCCACATATGAACAAGGTACGCTCGTGTTCCAACTCCAGTTCGTGATTGATGAGCACATTGCGCTGCCGGTACTCATCCTCGTTCTCCAAGAAGCGGTCTTTCTTCACGGCGAAGTAATAAGTAACGGCCTGGTCGGTATAGTAGCTACGCTGGCGGTAGTCAGGGTCGCGGTCGGGGAATTTCTGGTAAAGATCCAAAAGTCTGCGGTAGCCATAGAAGCGGACATAGTTCCACGGATGGTCAAGGCGGCTATAATAGTAGTGTGCGGAGTCGAAATCGCCCAATTGCAGTTGGTAGTCGCCACGCAGCTTCCAGTACTCGATGGCGGCATACGACCCCACATGCTCCAAATCCTCGCGGGTGAAA
>CAMNJH010000202.1 GCA_946541275.1 uncultured Prevotellaceae bacterium | reverse complement strand
GGCCCGTCACCATCGACTGGATGCTGAACATGACCATTGCCGACGTGCCCTTCTATGTGAAGTATTCAAACGACAACGTGCTGAAGGATGGCGGCGTCCGCTTCCGCTCACTCTCCTTCGGACTCTATCTGTAGCGCCCATGCGTTTCTGGAGTTAACATAAATTAGTAGGCCATACGGGGCGGAAATCGTAAAAATGTTGTAATTTTGCATCGCAACAACTTTTAAACCCATAACTATGAATAATTCCGTCATTACTTTCCCCCTGCCGGCCAATGAACCGGTGAAAGCCTATTTAGCAGGTTCTCCAGAACGTATAGCACTGGAAAAAGAACTGGAACGCCAGAAGAACACCGTTGTCGACATACCCATCATCATCGGTGGTAAGGAGATTCGCACAGGCAACGTGGGTCAGGTCACCTGTCCGCACGACCATCAGCATGTGCTGGCCACCTACCACAAGGTGGGCAAGGCCGAAATAGAACTGGCCGTCGAGACCGCCATGAAGGCCTGGCAGCAGTGGAGCCGCACCCCATGGACCACGCGTGCCGCCATCGTGATGAAGATGGCCGAACTGCTGGCCACCAAGTATCGCCCCATCATGAACGCCGCCTGCATGCTGGGACAGAGCAAGAACTTCTACCAGGCCGAGATTGACTCCGCCTGTGAGACCATCGACTTCTTCCGCTATAATGTGCACTATGCCTCAAAGATTTACAGCATGCAGCCCAAGGACGGGCAGGGACAGCTGAACCACACGGAGTATCGCCCGCTGGAGGGATTCGTGCTGGCCGTGACACCGTTCAACTTCACCTCTATCGCCTCCAATCTCTGCATGACGCCTGTGCTCATGGGCAATGTGGCCCTGTGGAAGCCCTCCACCACCGCCCTGCTCTCCAACTACTATCTGATGCAGCTCTACAAGGAGGCAGGCCTGCCCGATGGCGTGGTGAACTTCCTGCCCGGCAGCGGAGCCCTCATAGGCGAGGTGGCCACCCAGTCAAAGCATTTTGCCGGCATTCACTTCACTGGCAGCACCGCCACCTTCAAGAGCCTGTGGCAGCAGGCCTGCAAGAACCTTGACCAGTACGTCAGCTATCCACGACTGGTGGGCGAGACGGGCGGCAAGGACTTCATCTTCGTGCATCCATCGGCCGACAAGAAGGCCGTGGCCACGGCTGCCTTCTGCGGAGCCTTCGAGTTCCAGGGGCAGAAGTGCTCAGCCGCCAGCCGCATGTACATACCCAAGAGCCTCTGGCCCGATGTGCTGGCCGACATAAAGCGCATGTGCGCCGAGGTGAAGATGGGCGACGTCTGCGACCCCATGAACTACATCAATGCCGTCATTGACGAGGCCTCATTCGACAAGTGCAAGTCGTACATTGACTATGCCGCCCAGGCTGCCGACGCCAAGATTGTCATCGGCGGCAAGTGCGACAAGACAAAGGGCTGGTTCGTGGAACCCACGGTCATCGAAACCTCCAATCCACATTTCAAGTCTATGGAAGAGGAAATCTTCGGACCCATCATCACCGTCTATCCCTACGACGATGACAAGGTGGAGGAGACGGCAAAGCTCTGTGACGAGACCTCACCCTATGGACTGACGGGTGCCGTCTTTGGCCGCGACCGCATGGCTGTGGAGCAGCTGACAGAGCGCCTGAGCTATGCTGCCGGAAATTTCTACATCAACGACAAGCCCACAGGAGCCGTCGTCGGCATGCAGCCCTTCGGTGGTGCACGTGCCAGCGGTACCAACGACAAGGCCGGTGGCGAGTTCAACCTGATTCGCTGGATTATACCACGCGTTATCAAGGAAACACTCGTATCGCCCACCGACTACCGCTATACTTATATGAAATAGGTAATGATATAGCTGTTAGCCAAGCTTACGCGCACGCGCGTTATATATAGGACAAAAGAAAGTGCTACAAGTGCTACTGACGGCTGTAACGCATTGAATCACAATACCTTGCGGGTGCATATTGATTTTTGGAAAATGCTACTGGAAATGCTACTGGAAAGGGAGAGCAGCCAGTTGCACATTTGAGCGCTTTTGTGCAGGAATGAGACATATAGAAAAGTCTGGCCGTGACTTTTCTATATGTCTCATTGAGATTTTTTCATGTGGCGCCGACTTTTCAAAAAATGGCGCCGACTTTTTGAAAAATCTCGTTGACTTTTTGGAAAATCTCGCCGCCTTTTTCTGGCCGGTAGCACCTGTAGCATTTTCGGTAGCACTTCTGAGAGGTCAATTTGCACCCGTAAATACCACAACAACAACTAGTTAAAACCTCCGGTAGCACTTGTAGCACTTCACTCGCGCGATATTTACGCGCGCGCGTAAGGACGGAGTGCGTGACTGGCCTCTGTGCCACTAACACATTGCCATCTTTTTCATAGACCAAAAGGTGATGATTTCAAGCATCATGGTGTTAAATAAGAGATAATCCCTGTTCTTATTTCCCCATTTAACCATTCTTATCCATTAGCAAGCTATTCTCTTACCTCTCACCTCAAAAGAGCTTAGTTCATACCAGCCTTCAGACCACGGATGACGGCCGAGGTGAAGCCGGCGCGCTCCATTTCGTTCAGGCCCTTGATGGTGACGCCCTGCGGCGTGGTGACCAGGTCGATGGCAGCCTCGGGGTGGAGGCCCGTCTCTTCCAGCAGCTCAATGGCTCCGCGCAGTGTCTGCAGCACCACCTTCTTGGCATCGTCGGCACGGAAGCCCAGCTCCACACCGCCTTCGCTGGCGGCGCGGATATAGCGCATGGCATAGGCAATGCCGCATGAGGCCAGCGTAGTGCCTGCTGCCAGGTGCTCCTCGTCGGTGATGAGCGTGCCGCCCATCTCGTTGTAGATGTCAATCACGGTCTGCGTGTCGCGCTTTGAGGCGCTGACGGGCACGATGAACGTCATGGACTGCATCTGGGCAATGGCAATGTTGGGAATGCAAAGGAACAGCGGCGGGCAGTTCAGACCCAGCCACTCCTCAACACTCTGCGAGCTGACGCCAGCGGCCACGACGATGAGCAGCTGCCGCTGGGGCACCAGCACGGGCTTGATGCCGCGCAGCACCGTCTCTACCAGCCAAGGCTTGACCACCACCATCACAATGTCGGCCTGCTCGGCGGCAGCGCAGTTGTCGGTGGTGACGTTCACGCCCTGCTGGGCAAACTTCTCCAGCACGGCCCGGTTGGGGTCGCTCACGGTGATGTCTTCGTTCTTGAAATAACGGCCACGGATAAGGCCTTCCACGGTAGTGCCACCCATGGCACCAGCTCCTATTACTGAAATCTTCATGTCGTTAGTCTTCTTCATTGGCAGGCTCTACCCTGATCAGTCGTTCTATAAAGTCATCGGCCTCTGCTTTCGTCAGGCACAGAGGTGGTAGCAGGCGCAGAATGTCCTGCCCAGCACAGCCGGTGAAGCAGTGCTCATGCTTGATGAGTGGCTTGCGCACCATCTTGTGCGGCATGTCGAGCTCGATGCCAATCATCAGTCCACGACCACGCACCTCCTTGATGTGCGAACTGCCAATGTTGCGGATACCCTCCATCAAATAGTCGCCTACCTCGCGGGCGTTCTCCACCAGGTTCTCCTGCTCCATGACATCGAGCGTGGCCAGCGCGGCAGCACACGCCAGGTGGTTGCCGCCGAAGGTGGTGCCCAGCTGTCCGTAGACAGGCTGGAACTCCGGGCTGATGAGCACGGCGCCCATGGGGAAGCCGTTGGCAATGCCCTTGGCCATGGTGATGATGTCGGGCTTGATGCCCAGCCACTGGTGGGCGAAGAACTTTCCGCTGCGGCCATAGCCACACTGTATCTCGTCGGCAATGAGGGGTACATGGTAGCGCTGGCAGGCATAGGCCAGCTTCTGGGCAAACTCAGGGGTGGCCATCTGCACGCCGCCCACGCCCTGGATGCACTCCAGGATGACGGCGGCAATGCCTCCACGCGACAGTTCACGTACCCAAGGCTCCAGGTCGTTCAGGGGCAGGAAGCGCACGTGGTGGTTGTCGTTGATGGGAG
>CAMNJH010000201.1 GCA_946541275.1 uncultured Prevotellaceae bacterium | reverse complement strand
CGTCGGAGGCGTCTATCAGTATGACCCCACTGACGCCAACAAGCTCATTGATGCCCTAAAATATTTTATTAAAGATGAGTAATACCAAGATTTCACTGGCCATCTTTGGAAATCCCAATAGCAACAGCGGCTTCCAGCCACTGTACTGGATCAACGATCCTCCCCAGCAGCTGGACAACTTCATACCGCCTGGCATGGACGAGAATCTCTACTTCTACACATTCATGGTCCAGCCCGGCTTCACGCAGTATGAGCTCATCCACAACCGCGTCAGCAGTTATATGTCCATCCGCCAGGGCGTGCTGAAAATAGCCATCACCATTCCCAGGGGCTATCGTCTCTCGGGCGGTGCCAGCCCTCTCGACGTGCTTCTCACCCTGCGTGAGACGTTTGTTGAGACGTGCCTGACCAAGCGCGAAGAGCACTCTGACGTCTACAATTTCAAGGATAAGCTGGTCGAGCCCAGCGTCTTTGCCAGCATCGTCGATTCCTACGAGCTGGAGCCCACTTCCGCTCCCCACTACCCCATGAAAGGCACTGACGATGCCCTGTTGCTGCTTGACGACGCCTCGATTTCCCAATTCTTTGTCAGCCCCCACTATCCCCGGCTTTCAGCCTACAGACGCTTGGTCTTGGCCCATCACGGAAAAGAAACGGCCTATGCCGCGCACTTCAACAAGTTGGACGCCCTGCTGGGGCAGGCCAAAGCTTCCCATAGAGTTCAGGCCAACAAAGTTAAGGACTACCCGGACGAAACTGACGATGATAACCAGAACACCTCTGTTACCATGAGACCCGATAGGCATCGCGGTCTGAAGCCATGGTACCTTCTGGTCTGTTTCGCACTGGGCATTGTTGCAGGCATTGTTGCCACCAAGCTGCTGAGCCGCCCTCATCAGGAGCAGGAAGAAGCTACTGATGTGGAGCAGGCCGAAGACCCGCTGAAACAGTTCCCAAAATACCAGAGCCTGCTGGCCAAGCCGAACCTGACCTTCGACGAGGTGCATGAGATGGCCAAGTGGGCAGCCCGCACCAAGGGAACTATAGACCATCTGACGGCCCAGGGCGACAGCCTGCTGCACTTCATTGCGCGCATTGAGAAATACGACTCCCTGTGCAGCCTCCTGTCTAGTGGCGACTATCCGCAGGATGAAGAAGCCAGGACTGCTGAGTTGCAGACCCTCAGAACAATGATAGAGGCCTGTCATGCTGACAGCACCCTGGAGGTATATCACTTCATCTACGCACGCGCTGCCTACGAGCAGCCATGCGACAAGGATGGCGACTCATTCCAGGAATATGACAATCCGGCTGCAGCCCGAGACGCTTTTCTGAAAAACCGTTCAAGGAAACACTACAAGTCATTCAAGGACATTTTCGACGTTGCCCTGGGGCAAAACATCAACGAGAAGACTCCTGACGACCAAAAATTAAACTGAAGTATGGAAATAAAGAGTGTAAGAATCAACGAGATCTACTGGTCCATCGGCTGGAATGCATCTCAGCAGGCTAACACCCGCTTACGCGAGAAGCTAGGCGACGTCAGCCAGTATTTCGCCATGCTGAAGGTAGGCAATGCCACCTACAACTGGATGGTGGATGCCATCGGTCAGTGGCGGCCCATGGGGCAGGCTCCCGACAGCGACAAGGCGCTGATTATGAAGAAGGCCGAAGAGGTGAAGCAAATGGTGTTTGCCAAGCTGTCTGATGACGAGGGCCTGGCCAGCAAGATATGCCAAGTGCCCAACTATGAGGAATACATCTTCTTCAAGCCCAATGCACAGGGCGACATTGACATAGCCATCACGGGATGGGGCTTCCACAATTTCAAGAAGTCAGGCCCGGCCATTCCCACCTGGCCTCCCGTTCCCGTCATGCACACTACCACCATTGCGTTCACTGCGGACGGAGAGCGCCAGCCTAACCGCCCCTTCTCCATCGTCACGCCGAAGATGCGCAAGCCTTGCACCACCGACGAGCAGGGAGTGGCCGTCTACAAGGAGTACGCCGGCGTTCACATCACCGTCATTGACGATGCCACCCAGCGCCAGTTCACCTTCACCACCACGGACACCGACACTGAGCACGAATTCGACGTGACAGTGGAAACGACGCCCCCGCCACCACCCGAGCCCGAACCCGAGCCCATAGTGAAATGCGCCCTCTGCGTCATGGCCTCACTCGACGGACAGCCCTTGGCTCACGAACCTGTCAGCGTGGACTACGGTGGACAGCACTATGACCTCAGCCTGGAGGAGAACGGCACCGTGAGCCTGACCGATCTGGACTTTGCCGATGGCATCTGCCAGGTGGAAGTGCGCGGCGAACGGCGGCAGGTGACGATGGTCAAGGACGAGAACAACCTGGTGTCGTTCACCTTCGAGACGCCCAAGCCAGTCGAAGTCATGGCCCGGCTCACCGTCCTCAATGCCCAGGGCCAGCCCATGCCCGATGTCCAGGTGCAACTCAAGCAAGGACCGCAGGAGCAGCTTCTGGAACTGGACCAGCGCGGAGCTGCACAGTTCGTGAAGAGTGCCTTCAGCCTCAGCCAGCCCCTTTCGGCCACCATCACCACCGCCGAGGCACAACAGCTGGAACCCGTAGAATTTCAGCTTGAGGAGGAAGAAAACGAATACGTGCTACAGCAGAAAGCTCCTAAAGGCGGCAGCCGCCTGAAGGAGATCCTGGCCGCACTGGCCCTGCTGGCAGTTCTGGCCGCACTGCTCATCTTTGTGTTCAAGCCAGGCATAGATTCACTCACATCATTGATCAACAAAAACATTTTCTAACCTATGGATGCCCATACAGTACGATTCATTGCCGACAATCTGGTCTATCTGCTGGCCACGCCGTGCATCATCACGTTCCTGCTCTTCGGATGGGACAAACACCTGGCCCACTACCACCTCAGACGGGTGCCCGAAAAGGTGCTTCTCCTGCTCTGCACCCTCTTCGGCGCCTTCGGCGGGCTCTGTGGTATGATTTTCTTCCACCATAAGACACGCCACGCCAAGTTTTACGTCACCGTCCCCCTGCTAGCCGTCATTCAGGTGGCCATCATTGTTCTGTTTAAACTCTACGTTGAAAAATAACCCCACGCCATGAAGCTACTGAACACCACACTAGTCCTGATTTTCGTCGCCCTCATCGTCATCGTCTTGTTGCAGCGCTGCCACAAGGATAAGCCCGAGACCGGCGAATACACAGCAACCATCCAGGTGATAGATGCCGATACCGACGAGCCCATTGAGGGAGCCCGCGTGAAGGTGAAGACCACCGATGACGAATGTCCGCAGATAACCCTCACCACCGACGAGAATGGCGAATGCACCTTTGAATACAGCAGTCCCGACGAGACACTGACCATCGCCGTCGCCTCCAAGCGTGGCTACGCCAATGGCCAGGTGGAGGACATAGAGCTGTCCTACTTTGAAGACGAAACCCTGGTCATCCCGCTGGAGCCGAAAAACGCCGTGGATGAAGGACGGCAGATAGGAGCCTCAGGCAAGCTGAAGGTGACCCTGCTGTGGCAAGACCCCACAGTGGACCTCGACCTCCATGTGCTGCAACCCTCAGGCCGTGAAATCTACTTTGAAGACACGCTCGACTCGCGCACTGGCGGCCGGCTGGATGCCGACTGGGTTCCAGAGAGGGGCAACCCCAACAGAATAGGCGAAAACATCTTCTGGAATCGTCCGCCCAAAGGCGAGTACGTAGTTTCCGTGCGTTACTATGGTCCAGAACAAGGCGAGACTACAGATTGCAGCGTCATCATCTATCAGGAGGGGAAAGAACCCGAGACGCATGAGCTCTCAGTGGACTACTCCGTTGAGAACGTACATGTGGCCAATGTGAATGTAGAATGAGGCCACAGCATCCCTATTAAGGGCACAAAGAATGCACGCAAAACGGCAAAAAAAGAAAAAATTAGCGTTTTGCGTGCATTTTGTTTCCACAAAATTTGGCAGTGTCAGAAAAACTTAGTACCTTTGCATCCGCATTTAAGCGAAAGTGCTCTGGTCGGGATTTTTTATACCGATGGAAGTTTGGGTGAGTGGCTGAAACCAGCAGTTTGCTAAACTGCCGTACGGG
>CAMNJH010000200.1 GCA_946541275.1 uncultured Prevotellaceae bacterium | reverse complement strand
GGCACGTCAGCCGAGAAGAACCTGCTCACCGTCAAGCTGGCCTCCATCAAGTACTACGATGGTCTGCCCACCACTGGCGACGAGACGGGGCGTGCCTTCCGCGACGTTGACCTGGAGCAGAAGTTGCTCGTCGAGGCTCAGAAGATTGGCCTCGGTGCCCAGTTTGGCGGCAAGTATCTGGCCCACGACATCCGCGTCATCCGCTTGCCGCGCCATGGCGCCAGCTGTCCCATCGGCATGGGCGTCAGTTGTTCGGCCGACCGCAACATCAAGGCTAAAATCAATGCTGACGGCATCTGGCTGGAAAAGATGGACGCTAACCCCACAGAACTCATCCCTGAGGAACTGCGCAAACCGGGCGAGGGTGGCAAGGGTGTCGAAATTGACCTCAACGAGGGCATCGACGCCGTACGCAAGGAACTGTCTAAGTATCCCGTCTCCACCCGCGTCAACCTGAAGGGAACCATCATCGTGGCCCGCGACATTGCTCACGCTAAGCTGAAGGCTCGTCTGGATGCCGGCGAGGGCATGCCTGACTACTTCAAGAAATATCCCGTGCTCTATGCCGGACCTGCCAAGACGCCAGAGGGCTACCCCTGTGGCTCTATGGGTCCCACCACGGCCAACCGCATGGACCCCTACGTTGACGAGTTCCAGGCCAATGGCGCCTCGCTGGTGATGATTGCCAAGGGCAACCGCTCCGATGTCGTCACCGAGGCCTGCAAGAAGCATGGCGGATTCTATCTCGGCACCATCGGTGGCGTGGCTGCCGTCCTCTCGCAGAGCTCCATCAAGAGCATTGAGTGCGTGGAGTATCCGGAACTGGGCATGGAGGCCGTCTGGAAGATTGATGTCGAGGACTTCCCCGCATTCATCCTCGTCGACGATAAGGGCAACGACTTCTTCAAGACCTTGAAACCGTGGTGCCCAAGAAAATAGCATTATTATTACTGACAGCTTTGCTTCCCCTATGCATAAGTGCACAGGGGGAGCGCAACTGTCGGCCACAGCTCTCTCATCATGCGGTCACGACACGTCGTGCCGCTATGCTGAAGAGCGATGCTGTCACCAACAAGATGACAGGCCAGCACCGCCAGCTCGTCGTGCTGGCTGCCTTTGCCGACCAGACTTTCCTGGAGCAACAGCCCCTCACGCTCTGGGACCGCATCTTCAATGAGGTCAACTTCTCTGAAGACGCCTTCGTGGGGTCCGTCCATGACTATTTCCTTGCCCAGAGCTATGGTGCGCTCGACCTGACGTTTGACCTGCACTATGTGACTCTTGCAGACCAACGTACCAAGTATCGCAGCACTAGCACCGACGACGAGAACTCGCGCTTTCTGGTGTGCGACATCGTCGACTCGCTCTCCACACGCGGCATTGACTGGAGTCCCTACGACTGGGACGACGACGGACAGATAGACCAACTGCTCATCATCTATGCCGGCAAGGGCATGAACGATGGCGGCGGCACCAACAGCATCTGGCCCCACCAGTGGTGGCTCAGCGAGCATGATGGTGGCAAGGCACTCACCGTCAGCAGTGACGGCCAGGACTTCCTCGTCGACTGCTACTGCTGCGTGCAGGAAGTCACCTCGCGCAACACCTACGGCACCTTCGGCACCATCTGCCATGAGTATAGCCATTGCTTCGGACTGCCCGACCTCTACAACGGCTCTACCTCCTTCCTGAAAAGTTGGGACCTCATGGACTCCGGCAACAACAATGCCGGCGGCTACCACCCTTGCAGCTATTCCGCTCACGAGCGCTGGCTTATGGGGTGGCTCACACCTGTCGAACTCACAGAAGACATCTCAGTCACCGACATGCCACTGCTCGAAGAACACCCCGTGGCCTATCTCATCCGCAACGACGGCTATGCCGACGAATACTACCTGTTGGAGAACCGACAGCCAGTAGGCTGGGACCAGTCACTCCCCGGCGGCGGACTCGTCGTGTTCCATATCGACTACGATGCTGACACGTGGCAAATGGGCATTCCCAATACCTACTCCCACAAGCGCTACAGCATCATTCCTGCCAACAACCGCACCTCCGTCTACCAGAGTGCTGGCTGGCCCTATCCCTATGAAGCCAACAACCTGCTGACCAACGACTCCCAACCTGCCGCCACACTCTTCAACGCCAACACCGACGGCGCCCTGCTCATGAACAAGTCCATCACCGACATTACGCTGTCCTCCGACGGCCTTGCCGCCTTCCGCTTCAGTGCCGCCAACGGCACCGGCATCCGGGAGACCACCCACTCTACCCTTTCTACCCCCACAGTGCTCTACCGCCTTGGCCCTATTCATATTATAAGGAACGCGCAAGGCAAAGTGCAGAAAGTGCTGATTCAGTATTCACCGGGTCACCCGCACAGTAAGAATATGGAGTAAAAGATTTGTTGTTTTTTTCTTAAATTGTCCCAATTCTTTGGCCAGTATTGTTTTTATTTATAATTTTGCGTAATCTTTATAAATAATATTATATTTTGGAATCTTTCGTTTTTTGGGGATTTAATCTCCATGCCTGGATTACTATCGGGACTGTACTTTCCATGTTTACCGTCCTGCTGTTTACCAAGTTGCGTGCTGACTTGGTGTTTCTGAGTGCCGTAGCCGTTCTTTACCTGACGGGAGTCCTTGATGCCAAGGAAGCCTTCTCGGGCATCAGTTCCCCCTCGGTCGTCGTCATCGGCGTGCTGTTTGTCGTGGTGGCAGGCCTCACCCATACGGGTGTGCTGCAGTGGATTGTCAAGAATCTGCTCGGACAGCCTAAAAGTTATGCCCACGCCGTGGTCAGGCTGATGCTGCCCGTGGCCGCCCTCAGTTCTTTTCTCAGCAACACCACGGTGGTGACACTCTTCGTGGGCATTGTCAAGATGTGGTCCAAGAAGCTGGGCATTGCACCCTCCAAACTGCTTATCCCGCTGAGCTATGCTTCGGGCATGGGTGGCGTATGCACCCTTATCGGCACACCCCCCAACCTGATTATCTCCGGCCTCTATGCAGACAAGACGGGCACCACGATGAACGTCCTGGCCACCACCCTGCCGGGCCTGTTCTGTCTCTTGGTCGGTGTGCTCTCCATCATCGCCATGCGTCGTTTGCTGCCCGACCGCAAGCCCCAAGAGTCCAGCTTCGACGACACGGTCGAATATACCGTCGAGATGATTGTACCTTCAGACAATAAGTTCATCGGCGAGACGCTGGGCTATGCCGGACTATTGAACGTGAACGGGGGACGGCTGCTCAAAATGTACCACTTCGACAATGCTGAAGTGCCCATCGATGAGAACGAGTTCCTCATGGGTGGCGACCATCTGGTGTTTGCCGGACAGGTCAAGGAGATCATGGAACTGACCAAGACCCACGGTCTGGTGCTGGGCGAAGAGGTGGTCAACGTAGGTCCCAAGACGCTCCTCTCGTCGCTCATCATGCTGGTTATGGTCATCGTCTCGGCCATGGGTATCCTTCCGCTCCTCCATTGCGCCTTCCTTGCAGCTTTTGCCATACTCTTGCTGCGCTGTTGCTCGCCCGACCAAGCTATGAAGGCCGTCAACTGGGATATCCTCATGGTCTTTGCCGGATCCGTCGTGCTGGGGCTGGCCATCCAGAAGACGGGTATAGCCGAGCGGATGGCCTTCGGCATCCTTGATGTCTGTGGCACCAATCCGCTGGTGGTTATGACCGCCATATGCTTTGTGGGTACCTTCATTACCGAGTTCATCTCTAACACGGCAGCCGGAGCTATGTTCTTCCCTATTATGTACCAAGCCGCCGAGAAACTGGGCTATGAGCCCTATCCCTTCCTGATTGCCTTGATGATCAGTGTCAGTAGCAGTTTCGCCACGCCTATCGGCTCGCCCACCCACATGCTGGTTTACGGTCCTGGTGGCTATCGTTTTAGCGATTTCATGCGCATCGGCCTGCTGATGAACCTTATCATCCTCGCAGCCAACATCCTCATCGTGAACCTCATCTATCCGCTCACGCCGCTGCCATAGAGGCAGTGGCGTGCTGGTCAAGGTGGCCAAATCAATCCGGAAAGGCCTTCAATTTGGAGCGTCCAGCCTTTCGGGGTAAGCAGGAAACCATGATTCTTTTCATTTTCTCAGCAATTCTGCATCCTGAAGCTGTCTGCCAAGAGCATC
>CAMNJH010000199.1 GCA_946541275.1 uncultured Prevotellaceae bacterium | reverse complement strand
TTCTCGGTCGGGGTACTGAGTGAGAAACCGCTTCGGATTTCTCACTTTCTTTTTCTCCGTACCTAGGCGGTACGATAGTCCCAAGTGGCTTTTTTTTCGCAAACCACGGGTATTATGCGGTGGTTTCAAAAAGTTTTCGTACTTTTGCATCCGTTATTACAGCATCATTGCCCCACATGGCCGTGAGACTGTAGGAGGAGGCGGACAGCTCCTCACCGTATTGACTATAATAGAATGAGATATGAATAGCTTTGAACTAAAACGACTGTTATTTACACTCTTGGGCATGGCAATGTTCCTGACGGCCCAGTCTCAGTTGAGTTTCACCCAGCCCACAACGATGTTCGTGATGCACAGCAGCGGCAACCATCTGATGATGGCGAGCGACTTTGGCGGACAGTTGGAGGCTGCCAATGCTGCCAATGCCCAGCAGATGACCGTCGTCCCCGACGGCAATGGCTATTATTACATCAGGGCGAAGGGCAACCGCTATCTTTCAAAGGTGAACACATGGAACACCTCGTTTGTCACCGACTCGGCCACCGACAATGCCCGTTTCTCGTTTGAGCAGGCTCAGGGTGCTTATATCCGCATCCGCTGCAAGGGCAATGGCCAGTGCTTAGGCACCGACAGCAACGATGCCGGCAGCAAGGTCTTTTCCGACAAGAACGGCTCTGACATGAAGCACTTCTGGTTCTTCAGCGACAAGGTGAACGGCACCGTGCCTGTCGACACGCTCTCCTATGCGGTCTTCCCGTCACTTGTGCGTCAGCATTTCGACGGATGGGGCGTCTCGCTCTGCTGGTGGGCTGGACAGTGCGGCAAGTGGAGCGACAAGAAGATTGATGAGATAGTGACGTGGCTGACCAGTCCCACGGGGCTGAACTACAGCCATTTCCGCTATAACATTGGGGGTGGCGACGACCCTGAGAACAAGCACTGCACGCCCCACCACATGGGCAGCGGCAAGGGTCTGCGGGCAGAAATGGAAGGCTTCAAGGACTCCACAGGCGATGTGTACCACTGGGACCGCGACGAGGCACAGCGCAAGATTATGCTGAAGATACGCGAGAAGCGCCCCGACGCCGTGTTCGAGGCATTCAGCAATTCATGCCCTTACTACATGACCTATAGCGGCTGCGTGAGCGGAAACGCCGACGGAGGAAAAGACAACCTGAAGCCCGAGTACTATGAGGAGTTTGCCCACTATCTGGTGGATGTATGCAAGCATTACAAGGATGAATACGGCCTGGAGTTCAAGACGCTGGAGCCGTTCAACGAGTCGGTGACCAATTTCTGGTATGCCAACGGCCCGCAGGAGGGGTGCCACTTCGACTATGACTCGCAGGTGAAGTTCGTCAAGGTGCTGAAGCCCATACTCGACCAGTCGGGTCTTTCAACAGTCATCTCGGCTTCCGACGAGACCAATGTGGGGCTGGCCGTCAACGGCTACAAAGCCTTCAGGCAGGGCGGTGCGCTCTCCAAGATAGGACAATGGAACACACACACCTATTCGGGAAGCATTGCCGACCGCGTGCACATGGCTTTCCTGGCCCATCAGGACCACATGCCGCTCTGGATGAGCGAGGTAGGAGCTGGCGGCAACGGCATTGGCGGCAACCTGAGCCTGGCCCAGAAGCTGTTCGACGACATGCGCTACCTGCAGCCCGAGACCTGGATTGACTGGCAGTATATGGAAGAGGCCAACGACCAGTGGTGTACCATCAGGGGCAGCTTCAGCCAGCAGACCTACTCAAAGGTGAAGAACTTCTACGTGCGCCAGCAGTGCTCACGCTTCATCAAGAGCGGCTACAACATTGTGGCATCGCTCAACGACCAGTCGCTGGCCGCCATGAACGAGGCGCAGGACACGCTCGTGCTGGTGCTGCTCAACGAGGGTAGCCTGGCCTATCACCGTGTGGACCTGGCGCAGTTTGCCAGCCTGCCCGATGCCAGTGCCATCATGGCCTATCGCACGTCATCGGCAGAAAGCTTGAAGAGCGTGAAAGACTTCACCCTCGACGGGTCCTCGCTACTGGTCAAGCTCCCCACGCAGAGCATCACCACCCTTGTGCTGCCCGTGGGCGGCGTCACTGCCGAACAGCAGCCTGAGGAAGGCATGGAATACGTCATCGTGCCACGCCACAACCTGGCCGCGGCTCTCACCGCCTCGGCAAATGGAGCGGTGACCATAGAGAACACCACCTACGGCGATGGCCAGCGCTGGAGGCTCAGATTGATGGAAGGCACGTCAGCCAATGGCGCCTTCTTCCTGGAAAATGCACGTGGCCAGCGACTGACATCTTTCAGGACGTCAGGCTCGTCGAAACTGACGGCCCAGGTCTCGTCTTCTACCGAACAGCAGTTCTATATTGAAGCCATCGACTTGCCCTACTACAAGATTTCACCTGCCCGCCATCGCAGCTACGCCCTTGACCTCAGCAATGCCAGCAGCAATGTCGGCACCACCGTGTGCACATGGCAATACACTGCCGACACCGACACCCCCACCCATCGGCAGTGGATGCTCTGCCCTCTGCGTAGCCAGGGCGAAGATACAGGCATCGACCAATGGGTTCAGGCGTCTCGTCAGCAGAAAGCCAACAGCGCCGATGGCGTCTATGACCTGTCAGGCCGTTGTGTGCTGAGCGGTGCCGCCTCCGCCGGTGCTTTGCGTCAGTTGCCTCGTGGCGTCTATGTGGTATGCCGAAATGGAGATAGGAGGATCATTCAGAAGTGACAGCCTGACGTCCTATTATCTCCCAATTATCTCCTTATTATCGCAGCTTGGTCGGATTTGTAATCCGACCACTGTGAGTATCAGGATTTTGAATCCGACAATATGGTCATTTCGCATTACAAATGCTGATATTCATTACGGCTGGATTGCAAATCCAGGCCGAGCGGAACTGCTGCCGCCTTGTCCGCCACAGGAGACCGTAGGCACAGGAACTCCGTAGGCATTCCCCTCCCTTCAAGGGGAGGGGCAGGGGTGGGGTCTGTAACTTTTAGCCAACTATTTCTCTTCAATCAAATAGAAAGCTATTATACTCTTGCATTTTGTGCCAACAACTAGATCATTGTCTTTTTTTTATGAAGTTAATGAAGTTAATGAAGTTAATGAAGATAAGTTTCGCAAGCTCCGCTAGCTTTGTCCTCTACACCATCATCCCCCGTACTGCTTGCGCGGTGCGGGGGATGACAGTCTCTGTGCAAATGCGTGCTCAGGCCAGCTGCTTCTCGTCCTCAGCCTGGCCGGGGACGGTGGGGATATTCCCCAGCTCACCTGGATAGCTGGTCTCTAGTATCCGGGGAGTACCTTTTATGTCGTACACTTGCATGGAGGGTTTTACATATTTCTTTTTCATGATGCTGTGAGTATTTTTATTTGATGATGACTTTCTTGTTGTTGTGTATGTACATGCCTTTCTTTGTGGGCTGGGCGTCGAGCTTGCGGCCGTCGAGGGAGTACCAGTCGCCCGACTCGCAGTCGAGGTTGATGGTACCCACAGATACAGTCACACCGTTGGCACTGATGAGCACCACATTCATGGTAGCTGGCAGCTCGGGGCTGCTGATGCCGTTGTGTCCGCGCGCTCCGCTGGTGGTGGTCCGCTTCAGGTAGGCGCGGTAGGGCTTGATGTACGCGCCGGAGCCAACTTTCACGAACTGACCAGCGGTAAACTCGGTAGTGCCCACCGTTAAGTTTGAGGCAGCGAAGCCATAGACAGAGCCGATTTCAGCGGCACGCTCAGCGGTGTAGCCTTCGGCCTCACGATCCGACAGCCACTTGATGGGCTGATAGGTGCCTATGAACTCCCACTGACCCTGTGTCGTGGTCTGCGGATTGGCCGTGCAGACGCTCAATTTGTCTGAGCCGTTGTTCACCGTAATCTTGCCGCCGTGTGAGTCGTCGGGCAGGAAGATATACGGGGTGTTGGCCGCGATATCGCCCGTCACCTCGGTGTAGCTTACCTCCCATGGGTCTTTCGTCTCATTCACGTCAGTAAACGAATAGAACTTTCCGCCTTCCACATTGTTTGCAGCTATCGTAAATGGCAGATAGACCGTGGCGGCCGTCTTGGGTATGAACTCACGTTGGATGTCCACATGGTCCACCTTTACTGGTTCGGGGATGCTCACCTCTTGCAGAGCTGTAGGATTGGTAAGTGTCAGCGTGGTGCTATTGCTGTTCTCGTCAGTCGTGAAGATTACACCGCATATTGTATTAGTCACC
>CAMNJH010000198.1 GCA_946541275.1 uncultured Prevotellaceae bacterium | reverse complement strand
CGCAGACCCGCTTCTACGCCCTGGACATGAGTCATGTGGGCGACGACTTCAAGGTCGACGACGGCTTCAACATCAAGAACGTGCGGGTGAAGCAGGCCGACAAGGACGGCTCACTGCAGTATATAGCCTCTACCTACGACCCCGTTGACGGCATCATCCGTGACGGCATCTACGAAGGAGGCCGCAAGGTCATCTCCTTCTGTGGTGTGCTGCAACATGGCATCTTCCCACTGCCCCAGTTGCTGCAGCTGTCGCAAAAGCTGGGTGCCGACGAGATGCGCCGCCCTGTGGAGATTGAGTTTGCATGCAACATTGTGAATTCTACGCTTCATTTCTATTTACTCCAGATTCGCCCCATTGTCGACTCCAAGCAGGTGCTGGAAGAAAACCTGCAGCAGATTCCCGACGAGCAGTGCCTGCTGCGCTCACACAACTCGCTGGGTCATGGCATTTCTGAAGATGTGGTCGACGTGGTCTACGTCAAAACAGACGAGAACTTCACGGCAGCCAACAACCCACAGATAGCCCTGGAGGTGGAGCAGATAAACCGCCGCTTCCTGGAAGAGAAGAAAAACTACATCCTGATAGGACCGGGTCGTTGGGGCTCCAGTGACTTCTGGCTGGGCATACCCGTGAAATGGCCGCACATCAGCGCAGCACGAGTCATTGTGGAAGTGGGCCTGAAGAACTATCATGTTGACCCCTCGCAGGGCACACATTTCTTCCAGAACCTCACTTCGTTCGGCGTGGGCTATTTCACCATCAATACCTATACTGGCGACGGGGTCTTCCAAAAGGAAATACTAGACCAGATGCCCGCCGTGGAAGAGACACAGCACGTGCGCCATGTGCGCTTCAACGCACCACTTAAGGTGATGATGGACGGAAAGAAACAGGAAGGTGTGGTGACGCTGCCCATGGAGGAGGCATAGGCATTATTTGGCCCGATAGACCTGTGTGGTAGTACCCGTCAGACGCTTGAAGTATTTGCAGAAGAACTCTTCTCTTACCTCTCCCCTCTTACCTCTCCCCTCTAAACGAAATGTCCAGTGTGGCGCCAGCCCCAGCCTTCACCAATGCTTCCACGAGTGAAGCTTTCTCAGCGGTGTAGGCATACGGTGGCTCAAGGAAATCAGCATTGCCGTGACGCTGCTCCACATCGGGTGCGCCCAGACAGTTGCGGAAGCGGATGTTATAGTCGGCAAACTGGCGGTTGGAGGCCGAAGGCGTCTGGAACAGCTTCACATTTTTGGGCTGGTTGACAAACGCGCATGCATCGACCAGGACATTCGACAGATAGCGTGCCTGTATATAGGTGACGGCAACGTTGCTGCTGTACAGGCAGTTCAGCAGGTGTATCTGGGCGAAGCGGACAAACGGCATGCGCATGCGGCAGCCATCGTCCCACCAGCAATGGTCGAAAGTGGTGCGCAGGTGGCCCTGGCTCATGGCACCTTCGCGGTCGCTGCTGCCCCATAGGTTGCTGAAGCGGTGGTCGCTGTTGTGGTCGTCGTTGGTGTCGTCGGCCAGCTTGGGCCAGGGTTGTTTCAGGTAGCGGAAGCGGCACCATGACACGGTGATATAGTCAGAGCCATGGTTGCTGTCGAAGTTGCCGTCCATGCCGTCCTGGAAGTCGCAGTGGTCCACCCAGATGCGCTCAGAGCGCGAGAGGCACAGGTTGTCATTGGCATCGCGGTCGAAGGCGCCTGGGCCCAGGAAGGTGATGTTCTGTAGCACCATGTTGCGGCAGCGCTCAATGAGCAGGATGCCCGTTGAGTCTTTGTCCAGCGTATAGCGGTCGTTGACCAGGGCCGAGCCGGGCAGCCCGATGATGGACTTGTTCTGTACATCCTTCACCCGCAACAAGGCAGGAACTTCAATGCGCCCCTTCAAGTAGATGGTGCGCCGCGTGCTGTCGCGTTTGCCCAGGGCTTTCACCAGTTCGTCACAATTAGTCACTACGACGGGGTTTTCGCCACGGCTACCGTCGGTAATGCCGTCCACCATGGCCCATCCCATGGGCTGGGCGTGCAGGCAGAGCGCGCCCATCATCAGGGCGCACAGGCTGAATAAAGTTTTCAAGTAGTTGTTCATCATTGTCTATTCTGTTTTAGTGGGTTTCATTCTGGCATTCAGTTGTATCAGCGCCGGCACCAGTATGCACAGTGAGAAGAGCAGGGCCAGCAGCAGGGGCCTCGTGCCCGGGCCGATGATGTCGGTCAGCGACTGCGGATTGTAGAAGAGGTGGTACATGGCGTAGGCCGCCGTGTTGTTGGCCCAGTGATAAGCCACGCCTGGCACAATGCTGCCCGTGCGTTTGTACATCCAGCCCAGCAGCAGCCCAATCAGGAAGGCATGGGGCATCTGGGCGGGGTTCATGTGTATCAGGGCGAAGAAAAGGGCCGACAGGGCTATCATGGCCCATGAGTGGCCGGGCTTCCAGCGCAACAGGCTTTTCAGCACGGCGCCGCGGAACACCATCTCCTCAACCACCGGCGGTAGCAGGGCTATGACCATATAGCCGCCAGGCACGCTCATCAGCCCCTCCAGCTGGGCATTGGTATCATCGGAGAGTTCTTTCAGCCAGCCGCTCCATTCGGGTATGAATCCTTGCAGGAACAGCGAGGGCACGATGGCACCCAGCGAGGCCACTACGCTCCAGGCCAGCACATCCCAGGGATGGGAGCGAATGTAGCTGCGCGACCATTTGGCCCATCCCATCTTCATGAAAAGCAGGATGGTGGCCAGGGAGTAGAGCACCAGCATGGCTATATTCCAAATGGGTGGCAGTTCGGTGGCCAATCCGCCGTGAACAATGGAGTAGACGAGGATGATGAGGAACTGTGCCAGGAAATTGACAGCCAGGAACGCGAATATGTAAAGGATGGCTTTTTTCATTGAATGATGGGTTTTAAGTGAGAATGCTCAGTGCCCTTGCTTTGTCAAGTTCCATCTGACGGGCCAGTGCCTCGGGCGAAGGGTAGGGCTGCTCATCGCGCAGGCGGGCCACAAACTCCAGGCCGAGCTGTTGGCCGTACAGATTGCCAGTGAAGTCGAAGATGTGGGTCTCAATGGTTAGCTGGTGGCCGTTGAAGGTGGGTCGGAGCCCAATGTTGGTCATGCCGCAGTGTGTCTGCCCATTCAGCAGGGCGCGAACGGCATAGACGCCGCTGAGGGGGATGAGGCGCTGGGGGTCGTCAAGGCTGAGGTTGGCCGTGGGGAAGCCCATCTGGCGTCCATGCTGCTCTCCGTGTACCACCGTGCCCTTCAACTGGTAGGGGCGGCCCAGACAGAAAGCGGCCTCCTCCACGCGTCCTTCGCCAAGCAGACGGCGCACCAGGGAGGACGAGAAGGTGGACCCATGAGAAACCGTGTTCAATCGTGGCTGGGGCAGTGGCTTACTGGAATGGGCAGCCTGCCCGCACACCACCTCCATGCCGATGGCCTCTCCATAGGCAACGTAGTCATTGAACCCCTCAAGACTGCCTGGCTGCCTGTGTCCGAAGTGGTTGTCATAGCCCGTCAGCAGCAGGCTGACGCCCAGCTGCTCTTTCAGTACCTGCTGCATGAAGTCAGCGGCCGAGAGCGCCGCCATCTGCTCGTCGAACTTCAGCACCACCAGTTGGTCAATGCCGGTCTGGGCCAGCAGCTGCTCTTTCTCCTGAAGGGTCGTCAGCAGCTGGGGCTGCCAGTCGGCATGCAGCACCTGTCGGGGATGGCGGTCAAAGGTGATGACCATCGACAGCAGGCCATGCCGCAGGGCTTCTCTGCGCAGCTGTTCTATCAGGAAGAGATGGCCGCGGTGCACCCCGTCAAAAAAACCGATGGTGGCCGCAGCAGGAGCCGTAAGCACCGCCCCTTTTCCTGATGTCTGAAGATACGTCGTCGTCATTGCGCCTGCAAAGTTACGAAAAGTCGAGAGCAAAACAAAAGAAAAACAATTCTTTTTTTTGCCGAGACGGAGTAACCTCGCGCCTGCAAGGCGCAAAGTTACGAAAAAAGGGTGTAAAGAGTAACGGATTTTGAAAGATTAACGCAATACAGCATAAAATAAAGGCAAAGAGGGTAAGAACGAGGAAGAACAATTTTGGGCTGGAAGCAAAATGTAGAGTATTGGCGAAGGAATTAGACTATACCCCTTCTATGGAACCTGTTTGTGGCATTGGAAACAGAAAACTATACGGGTTATTGCCATATCAAGAGAAAAGACTATTCTTTTTCTTAATTTATGTTCACGAATTATTGTATACACAATATTTTTGATTATATTTGCGCACAGAACGCTCAATGTTGGGCAAGAATAACTA
>CAMNJH010000197.1 GCA_946541275.1 uncultured Prevotellaceae bacterium | reverse complement strand
ACTAGATAAAACTATAAGTCATGTTACTATTGTGCCAAGTTCTATATCATTGCTTTTTTTTTTCATGTGAATTCTCTCACTTCTTCCTCACGGGATCGCAAGTCAGGCCGCAGCCCAGCTTCTTGAAGATCTTGCGGTCCACCTCACTAAGCATCACCGTGGAGTGCACCTGGCAGTTCCTCAGCCTTGGCAGCTGTTCCAGCGCCTTGCGGCAGCGCTCATCGCTCTCCGAGACCACGCTCAGCGCCACCAGCACCTCGTCAGTATGCAGACGGGGGTTGCGTGCCCCCAGATATTCGGTCTTCGTCTTCTGCACAGGCTCTATCAGGCTCTGCGGAATCAGCTTGGCCTCATGGTCTATTCCTGCCAGGTGCTTGGTGGCGTTCAGCAGCAAGGCAGCCGAGCAACCCAGCAGCGGACTGGACTTGGCCGTGATGATGGTGCCGTCCTCCAGCTCAATGGCGGCGGCGGTGTGACCTGTCAACTCCTGCTTGGCAGCGGCGGCCACGGTGACGCGGCGATAGGCCGTAGTAATCTTAGCCTGGTTGAACAGCATCAGGATCTTGTTGACCTCACGCTCATTGTCGGCGCCATCGGCCAGCTTGTTTGTAGCAGTATAATAGCGGCGGATAATCTCATCGCGCGATGCCTGGCAACACACCTCCTCGTCGGAGATGCAGAAGCCAATCATGTTGACGCCCATATCCGTGGGCGATTTATAGGGGTTCTCACCATAGATACCCTCAAACAGGGCATTGAGCACGGGGAAGATCTCGATATCGCGATTATAGTTGACGGCAATCTTGTCGTAGGCCTCCAGATGGAAGGGGTCAATCATGTTCACATCGTTCAGGTCGGCCGTGGCAGCTTCGTACGCAATGTTCACCGGATGCTTCAGAGGCAGGTTCCACACGGGGAAGGTCTCAAACTTGGCATAGCCGGCACGGATGCCCCGTTTGTTTTCATTGTAGAGCTGGCTGAGGCAAGTGGCCATCTTACCACTTCCGGGTCCAGGCGCCGTCACGATGACCAGCTCGCGCGAGGTCTCCACATAGTCGTTCTTTCCAAATCCATCGTCGCTGGCTATGAGCTCCACATTGTGCGGATAGCCATCAATGGGATAGTGTATATACGAGCGGATGCCCATGCGCTCCAGCCGGTGGCGGAACTGATCGGCAGCACTCTGCCCATCGTAGTGGGTGATGACCACCGAGCCCACCATGAAGTTGCGGCTCATAAACTCATCGCGCAGGCGCAGCACATCCTCGTCGTAGGTGATGCCCAGGTCAGCCCTGACCTTGTTGCGCTCAATGTCATCAGCAGAGACCACGATCACTATCTCCAGCTGGTCGCGCAGCTGGGCCAGCATGCGCAGTTTTGAATCGGGCTTGAAGCCGGGCAGCACGCGCGAGGCATGATGATCGTCAAACAGCTTGCCTCCCAGTTCCATATACAGCTTGCCATCAAACTGGGCTATTCGCTCGCGGATATGCTCCGACTGAATCTTCAGATACTTGTCGTTGTCGAATCCTATTTTCATCTTTTTACTCTTATTATTTCGAATCCGCCTGCAAAGTTACGAAATATTTCACAATCCACAATTCATAATTCACAAATATTTCGTACCTTTGCACCCAATGAGGCTCTTTTCTTTCCTATTACTTCTGCTGCTGTCGCTGCCAGCGAGCGCCCAGCAGCGACATGGCGACGGTTTGGATGACCTGCTGCAGCATGCCCCCATGGCAGCCGTCTTCGTGCTGAAAGGCTGCGCACTGGACAACGACACCGACTGGCCCGAGCTGGCGCTGACAGCCGTGGCCTCCTACTCCATCGCCGCTGCCACCACCTATAGCCTGAAGCAGCTGGTGGCCGAGCGCCGCCCCGACAAGAGCGACCGCCGCTCCTTCCCCTCGGGCCACAGCACGTTCGCCTTTGCCGGTGCCACCATGCTCTGCCATGAGTTCGGCCATGTGTCGCCCTGGGTGCCCATAGGAGGCTATGGCGTGGCCACCCTGACAGCCATCGACCGCCTGGTGCGCGACCGCCACTACCTGCACGACGTCTGCGCAGGAGCCGCCATCGGCGTGGCCGCCACCGAGCTGACTTACTTCCTGAAGAAGAAGCTGTTGAAGTCAAAGAATGTCGACCTGAGCTTCAGCGGACAAACATTCGACCTGGCCATCCGCTGGTAAAAAATCAGAAAGGAAAAGCTGCCAAAGTTTTTGTCATTTCAGCAAAAATAGTTACTTTTGCACACAAAAACTAATTGCTATCAACTTATGAAGAAGAAAACCTTTAAGACACTGACACTTGCACTGTTTGCTGCTGTGTCCACAGCCCAGGCTGCCGATGTGCAGACAAAGGGAAACATCGTCACCATCCGCCCCGACGGCGGACAGGCCAAGGTGATTCAACTGGAAGTTATCAACGACAACATCATCCGCGTGCGCGCCACGTCGAAGGACCAGCTGCCCGTGAAGCCGCAGAGCCTGATGATTGTGCCGCAGGCCCCTTACAAGGGCAGCGTCACCGTGAACGACGGCCCGGAGGCCGTGGAGGTGAAGGCCAGGAACGTGTGGGCAGTGGTCAGCAAGGCCAAGGGCGAAGTGCAGTTCTACGATGCCCTCAACGAGAAATGGTTCCTGAAGGAGGCCTCTGACGGCAAGCAGTTCCACGACTTCACCGTGCCCGAGCGCGAGCTGGGCGAGAAAGGAGGCCCTGCCGTCACCGAGGAGATGAAGCACGGCCTGCAGTGGCACATGACCTTCGACAGCCCTGACGACGAAGCCTTCTACGGCCTGGGGCAGCACCAGAGCGAGGAATTCAACATGAAGGGACGGAACGAGGACCTGTTCCAGTACAACACCAAGGTCAGCATCCCCTTCGTGCTCTCCACGAAGAACTACGGCCTGCTGTGGGATGCCTACTCCTACTGCCGCTTCGGCAATCCCCACGACTACCTGCAGCTGAACCAGGCCTTCCGCCTCTACGACAAGCAGGGCAACAAGGGCCACCTGACGGGGACCTACGTTGACAAGGCGGGCAAGAAGCTGGTGCGCGGCGAGGACTCCATCTACTACGAGTATGGCTACCCCGCCAAGAGCGAGATTGCCCACCGCACCGACAATGGCGGCATCAAGAACCTGCCGGAAGGCTTCAATCTCAACGGTGCCAACGTGGTCTATGAGGGCTACATTGAGCCCAAGTGCTGCGACGGTGGCCGCTGCCAGTGCAACGGCAACTGCCAGTGCGCAGGCAAGAAGGAGCTCTATCAGTTCATCCTCTACTACGCCGGATACATCAAGGTGTACATCGACGGGCGCGAAGTGGTGCCCGAGCGCTGGCGCACGGCCTGGAACCCCAATGCCTATAAGTTTGAAGTGGTGCTCGAGAAGAAGAAGCGGGTGCAGCTGCGCATAGAGTGGCAGCCCGACGGCGGCGAGAGCTACTGCGGCCTGCGCGTGGCCGAGCCCCGCAGCAAGCAGGAGCGCGAGCAGCTGAGCATCTGGTGCGAGATGGCCCGCGACATGGACTACTACTTCATTGCCGGCAGCTGCCTGGACGACGTCATCAGCGGCTACCGCACCCTGACGGGCAAGGCCAGCCTCTATCCCAAGTGGGTGCTGGGCTTCTGGCAGAGCCGCGAGCGCTACAAGACCAGTGGCGAGATTGAGCAGACGCTGGCCGAGTTCCGCCGGCGCCACATCCCCATTGACAACATCGTGCAGGACTGGAACTACTGGAAGCTCGACTCCTGGGGCAGCCACCAGTTCGAGGCCTCCCGCTTCCCCAACCCCCAGGCCATGCTCGACAGCGTCCACCAGATGCACGGCCGCTTCATGATCAGCGTCTGGCCCAAGTTCTACGACACCGTGGAGAACTATAAGGAGCTGGACCGCAACGGCTGGATGTACCACCAGGCCGTGAAGGACGACATCCACGACTGGCTGGGCTTCCGCGGCTCCTTCTATGATGCCTACGACGCCGGTGCCCGAAAGATGTTCTGGCGCCAGATGGACGAGAACCTCTACACCAAGTTCAACCACGACGGCATAGCCGGTGTGGACGCCTGGTGGATGGACGCCTCCGAGCCCAACGTGCGCGACTGCACGCCCATGTGGTATCGCAAGGCCCTCAGCGGCCCCACGGCCCTGGGCACGTCGACCGAGTACTTCAACGCCTACAGCACCGTCAATGCCGATGCCATCTACAACGGCCAGCGCAGCACGTGGAAGAACATCCTGAAGAAGAACCGCAAGCTCTCTGAGCCCCGCGTGTTCCTGCTCACCCGCAGTGGCTTTGCCGGCGAGCAGCGCTACAGCACCGCCACCTGGAGCGGCGACATCGGCACCCGCTGGGAGGACATGCGCGCCCAGATGA
>CAMNJH010000196.1 GCA_946541275.1 uncultured Prevotellaceae bacterium | reverse complement strand
GCTCTGCCTTCATCTCGAACCATTGCTCTTCGCCACCATCCACTTTCTTCAGCACAGCAATGCGGATGTTCTTCACGTCTTGAGCAAACTGGTCCTGATTGTTAGAGAATTGACCTGTAATAGTGAGATTACCTACTGCGGGCTTACTGGTTATACCCGTATTCACCATCTCATTGGTAGCCACTTTGAACAAATCATGAACTTCGTATGCTTCAGCTGTGCTCAAAAACTCTTGAGTCAATGTCTCAGCAGTATTCTGGGCCTTGAAGATCTTCAAAGGCAGGGTGCCACCAGCAGCCTGCAGGGTGAGCGAAACATGAGTTGCATCAACATACTCCACGTCGAACACAACGTCGTTGAAGTCGAAGTCACTGGATTCAGTAGCGCTCAGGTCCTCAGCCATCACACGGAGTGAAGGCTTGGCCTCATTTTCGTCCCATGTTTTACCAGGAGTAATGGCAACAATCCAGTCACTATACACATGATCAGCTGCATGGGCAACTTTTACCCAATCACGCAGGTTTCTTCCACCAATAGGACGCCATCCGTCAGCAAGCCAGGTGCCAATCTCCTCCTTATATCCATCAGAAGCATTGCCATTCTTATACAATTCGCTATCATTCTTGAACATATACTCGCCTGCATATTTGTCGTTATTCTGTGACATATACGGATAGTCCGTTCCATTATAGTTGAAGAACTGCTGAACGCCACCTTCATAATAGTTTACATCAGCAATCTGCTCGAAATCAAGGCCAACAAAGTAACGGCCGGTAACAGCTTCACCCGCATCAGTCCGACCAGCTGCCCATGCATCAATCACGGAACCATCAATGCAAACATACTTGTCATCCCAACCCTGGCTGCCGTTTGACTGCCAGTAGCCAAAACATGTTGTGGGAACATTTTCTACAAGCATAATCCTATCAGAATGCGATGCGAGCATATTGAAGTTCTCATCCTGTGCAGCAGCCCAAGACTTGCCTTCGGCAGCAGCGGTCTCCTCCGTCCACGGTGTCTGCCAGCTATTATAGGTACGGCCATCTTTCACATCATTATTGATGCTAGCATTTCCATTGTTGAAATTGCTCACATGCACATGTTCTGTTCCTACCGTGAGATAATCCATATTATCACTTCCTATCAGCCATTTGTCACTTTGCGAATGGGCAGCATGCCATTTTTCCGGAGAGAGTTCACCAGGCTGAGTACCGCCCTTATACACCTGCTGAACGAAATAAGTGTTAAAGTTTACCGTTGTTGGGTTATAGAACTTGTTCTGCTGGAAATACATGCGTACACGCTTAATCTGGCCTTCAGTGAGAGGATCGGGCACATTACTATAAGTCTTGCACCACATGTTGGCTTTCTCGTCAGGACCAGAACCGCGTGTTGCCCTGGTGGCAGCGCCAAAGCCCCACGTATGGTTAGCAGCGGGCTGGCCGAAAGTCTTGTAGAATGCCTGCTCATACTTCAGGACAACATCCAACGAAGCCTGCTCAGGGTTAAAGAGCTCCTTGTCGTTTGAGCAGCCAGTAAAGGTAGCACCTCCAAGTACGAGGGCAGCTGCTCCCATCATCAAATACTTTTTCATGTTAAATGTGTTTTGTTAATTATATGTTATTATGCTTCTCACATCCAAAAGTCGTGCAAAGATACAACAAAAACACATACTACAGTACTAAACCTTGGTTAACTCTTGTTAAATTTAAGAGAATTTAAATGTTCTCCAAACCAGCACAAACACTCCAGACTGACGAAAAGGACAACAGCCTATTGGCAAGAGCGCGATGCTCGGTTCGCGTCTTGCACATATAGTCCCAGTTTTCCAGTGTGCTTACTGTTTGTCAGGCAGGGGGGGGGGAAAACAAATCACCTGCACAAGCGGCAGCCCTCGCACTTGTTGAGCTGACCGCGGAACCGCTTGCCCACCAGGTAGCGCAGGCGGTCGCGGAGGGGCTCTAGCTGCATCTGCTCAATGACCTCGTTGATGAAGGCCTGCTGGAGCAGCACCCGGGCTTCGTGCTCGCTGATGCCCCGCTGGCGCATGTAGAAAAGGGCGGCGGCGTTGAGCTGGCCCACGGTGGAGCCATGGGCGCACTTCACGTCGTCAGCATAGATTTCGAGCATGGGCTGCGTGTACATGCGGGCCTCGCGGCTGGTGGTCAGGTTCTGATTGGTCATCTGCGAGACGGTCTGCTGTGCACCATGCTCTACGAGCACACGGCCTGCAAAAGCTCCCGTAGACTGGTCGTCGAGCACATATTTATAGAGTTCCTGACTGGTGCAGTGGGGCACGCGGTGGGTGATGAGCGTATTGTTGTCCACATGCTGTTGCTTGTCGGCTATGACGCAGCCATAGCACTGGCACTCGGCGCCCTCACCGCTGAAGGTGAGGTCGAGCTTATTGCGGGTGATGCCGTTGTGGAGGGTGATGACGTTGTGGTTGACGTGGCTGCCGGCCTGCTGGTCAATATAGACATTGCTCACGCGTACATTCTTATAATGCGTCTCTTCCAGGCAGTACAAGTCGAGCGAAGCCCGGGGACCCACATAGGCCTCGATGACCTGCGTGGTGAGGAAGGGATAGTCGGCGGCATGGTCGCAGAACAGCATCTTCAGCTCGGCGCCTTCTTCCAGTACAATCAGCACGCGGCGGTTCACCATCAGTCCATCGCCTGTCAGGGCGGGCGCCTTCAGCATGTTGATGACCTGGACGGTGCGCTCCACACGGACGCCACGGGGCACGTAGACCAGCAAGCCGTCCTGCGCCAGCATGGTGTTCAGGGCCGTCACGGCATCATCGTGGGTGGAAGCCAGCCGAGAGTAGAAAGAAGAGAGGGTGGAGTGTTGAGCCATGAGAGGTGAGTCCTCAGCCAGCAGCTCGTTCATAGACCCTATGACAAAGCTCTCTTCCTTCTTCTGTCCGCCGCGGAAAGCATCGTTGACCAAGAAGAAAAGCGACGTGCTGAGATTAGGCACCTCGCAGCTGAAGGCCTTGTAGGGGTCAGCGGGAATGATGAGACGGTTCAGGTTGAGCCCATAGTCGGGCGCAAAAAGGCGCTGAATATCGGTGTATTTATAGCGTTCCACCTTCTTCGACGGGAAGCCCAGCGCCTTGAAGTCGCTGAAGGCCTGGTCGCGCACGGCATTCATCGGCCCGGGCGCATGGTCGAAGATGAGCTGGCGGGCCTGCTCGTAGAGTTCAATGTATTGTTGTTCGCTGTTCATTGTGCCTCATTCCTCATTTCTCAGCCAGTCATAGCCGTGCTCCTGAATCTGGCGAGCCAGCTCGGGGCCGCCGGTCTTCACGATGCGCCCCTGATAGAGGACGTGCACGAACTGGGGCCGGATCATCTCCAGCAACCGGTCGTAGTGGGTGATGACGATGCAGGAGGTGTCGGGGCGCTGCAACTTGTTCACGCCCTCAGCCACGATACGCATGGCATCGACATCGAGGCCCGAATCGGTCTCGTCAAGGATGGACAGCCGGGGCTCGAGCATGGCCATCTGGAATATCTCGTTGCGTTTCTTCTCGCCACCGCTGAAGCCCTCGTTGACCGAGCGGTTAGCCAGCTTGGAGTCGAGCTCCACTATCTTGCGCTTCTCGCGCATCAGCTTCAGGAAGTCGGCAGCCTTCATCGGCTCCAGGCCCTGCGCCTTGCGCTTCTCGTTGATGGCGGCCTTCATGAAGTTGGTCATGCTGACGCCGGGAATCTCCACGGGATACTGGAAGGAGAGGAACAACCCCTCGTGGGCACGCTCCTCGGGCTTCATCTGCAACAGGTCCTTCCCATTGAAGAAGGCTTCGCCCTGTGTCACCTCGTAGATGGGATTGCCTACCAGCACGGCGCTCAGCGTACTTTTGCCCGAGCCATTGGGGCCCATGATGGCATGCGTCTCGCCGTCGTTGATGGTCAGGTTGATGCCTCGCAATATTTCCTTCTCGCCAATGCGGGCATGAAGGTTTCTTACTTCTAACATTTTCGTCTTTATCAATTTGTGCGTGCAAAATTACAAAATAATTATGAATTATGAATTACTAATTATGAATTATTTTGTACCTTTGCAGCCGAAAACCAAGGAAAGAAGTATGCAAGACATCAGGAACATTGCTATTATAGCACACGTAGACCACGGAAAGACGACACTAGTAGACAAGATGATGCTGGCCGGCAACCTGTTCAGGGAAGGACAGGACCTGAGCAACCAGGTGCTGGATGCCAATGACCTGGAGCGCGAGCGTGGCATCACCATCCTTTCCAAAAACGTCAGTATCAACTGGAAAGGCACCAAGATAAACATTATTGATACCCCGGGACACTCAGACTTCGGCGGCGAGGTGGAGCGCGTGCTCAACATGGCCGACGGCTGTCTGCTG
>CAMNJH010000195.1 GCA_946541275.1 uncultured Prevotellaceae bacterium | reverse complement strand
GGCAACCCGAAAAATGGTACAAACAGTCTCATCCCCGTCGGGAGTTAATCCATCACCTTGCTGACACCACACTTGGCGATTTGTTGCGCCAGGCCATTGATGAGCAGCCCAGACAGTGGAAGCTCTACAAAAGTGCCGACCTCACCCTGCGCCATCTCAGCCAGCTACGTCTTCTGGGAAGCATTGAGCAGAAAATGCGGGAGCTCAACGACGAGCAGAACCGCTTCCTGCTGTCGGATACCCAGCATCTGCTCCATCAGCTCATCGACGGCAGTGATTCGCCTTTTATCTTTGAAAAGATAGGCACTCAATTAGAGCACATCATGATCGACGAGTTCCAGGACACATCGACCGTTCAGTGGGAAAACTTCAAAATCCTTCTTCAGGAGACTATGAGTCACAAGGGTTCTGAGAATCTCATTGTGGGCGACGTCAAGCAAAGCATTTACCGCTGGCGCAGTGGTGACTGGCGACTGCTGGCTGGCATTAAGAAACAGTTTGAAGGAACTGGCCATTTAGTCCATGTGGAGCCACTTGACACCAATTTCCGCTCGGCCTCTCGCATTGTCAGTTTCAACAACACCTTTTTCAAGGAAGCTGCCCAACTGGAAGAAATTGATGCCTACAACGACGTGGAGCAGAAAGTTCCCGAAGGCTCACCACTGGAAGGGCAAGTTGAAATCAGGCTCCTTCCCACTACGGATTACGAGGAGCAAACCCTCATGGCACTATCTGAGCAGATTGACACGCTGCTTGAGAATGGCATTCCCATCTATGACATGGCCATTCTGGTACGTTACAACAAAGATATCCCTCTTATTGCCAACTACCTGATGGAGCATCTTCCCAAAGTGAAAGTCATTAGTGACGAGGCATTCCGTCTCGATGCATCATCCGCCGTGATGACCATTGTCACTGCATTGCGCTTCCTCAGGCACACCGACGACTTGATTGCCAAGTCATATTTAATTCAGAAGACGTCTCAAGTCAATGTCAATAAGGACATCACAGAGATACTGACGCCCAGGCTTCTGCAACTGCCACTATATGAATTGACCGAGCAATTGTATGACTTGCTTCATCTGAACCTGTTAGGCAATCAGAGTGCCTACCTTTGCGCGTTCTACGATCAGGTGGCATCCTTCGTTTCTGATAATGGTTCCAACATTGATGAATTCCTGCGAGAGTGGAACGAAAGTATCGGCGCCAAAACCATACAAAGCCCCGAGACTGACGGACTACGCATCATCTCTATCCACAAGTCGAAAGGCCTGGAGTTCCCCAATGTTCTCATCCCGTTTTGTGACTGGCGGCTGGAGCAGCCCGACGTCCTCTGGTGCACACCTGTCGAAGCGCCCTTCGACCAATTGCCTTTAGCCCCCATTGATTATAGTGCCAAAGGAATGAATGGCACCATCTACCAAAAGGATTATGAAGAGGAGCACATGCAGAACAAGGTGGACAACCTCAACCTTCTCTACGTGGCTTTCACACGAGCATCCAGACGCTTGTTCGTCTACGGCAAGCGAAAGGCGTCAGCCAACTTCCGTTCTGCACTGATTGAGCAGGTGCTGCCCCATATAGAATCACAGTTGGAGGACGCACAGCTCTCAGGAATGACCGACCTAAGTGCTCCGCTGGTGTTCAACTATGGTAATGCCTCTTATGAACAGTCCACACCAGTTGTCAGGAAGAAAAAGAAGACGCAGAATCCTTTCCTACAGCCCAGCACGCCATTGAAAATCTCTATTGAGACGCTGGCCTCCAAAGTTGACTTCAAACAAAGCAACAAGAGCAGGGAGTTTGCTTTAAAAGAGGAGGTGGATGAAGGACAAAATCAGCAACAAGAATACATCCAGCTGGGCAATGTGATGCACAGCGTGCTTTCTTCCATCCATACCACCGATGACGTGGAAGCAGCGCTCAGCCAACTGGAACACGAGGGCATTCTCTACAATGGCGAACTCACCCGTCAGCGTCTGGTCACCTTGCTCCGCAAGCGCTTGAGCTCTCCACAAGTGGCTGAATGGTTTGCTCCTCATCGATGGCAACTGTTCAATGAGTGCACCATCCTCAGCGTTGACCCGCTGACGCAACGGGTGATTGAGAGAAGGCCCGACAGGGTAATGACCGACGGGCAGCAGACGATTGTCGTCGATTTCAAGTTCGGTCGCGAGCGTCAGGAATACCATGAACAAGTACGGCAGTACATGCATCTGCTGGCCTGCATGGGGCATACCAACATCCGTGGTTACCTCTGGTTTGTTTATAGCAATAAAATCATTGAAGTGAATCAAGGCGTATGAAGACTTTTTTACAGTACGTAGCCGAAGATATCTTAAGCAAGCACGGTAGCCATCTGTCACAGATAGCCGTGGTTTTTCCCAACAAGCGTGCCTCGCTGTTTCTCAACGAGCATATAGCCCGCTTGGCTGGGAAGCCCATCTGGAGCCCCACCTATCTCACCATTAGCGAGCTCTTCCGAAGCTATTCCCAGCGCCAGGTAGCCGACCCCATAAAGCTGGTATGCGACTTGCACAAATCATTTGTGTCTCAGACGGGTATAGATGAAACGCTCGACCATTTCTACGGATGGGGACAGATGCTTCTTGGCGACTTCGATGACATCGACAAGCAAATGGCCGATGCCCATCGGGTGTTTGCCAACTTGTCTGATCTGCACGAGATGGACGACGACAGTTTCCTTACCGAAGAACAACGTCAGACGTTGCGGCGCTTCTTCAGCAATTTTTCCGATGAGCACAACTCTGAGCTCCGGCAGCGTTTCATCCGCCTATGGTCACGAATGGAATCCATCTACAACGATTTCAACCAGCGGCTGGAGGCTCAGGGATTAGCCTACGAAGGAGCGCTCTACCGGGAGGTGGCGCGCCGTCTTCACAGCGAGAATCCTTTCCCGCTCCATGAGAACGTGAAATGCTACATCTTCGTGGGCTTCAATGTGCTGCTACGCGTGGAGCAACAGTTGTTCACCTTCCTTCATCATGAGGGCAAGGCCCTGTTCTACTGGGACTTCGACAAATACTACATGAGCGACATTCGTCAGCACGAAGCCGGCCATTTCCTCAGTAAATACCTCAGTGATTTCCCCAATGAGCTGGACTCCAGCAACCCCGACATCTACCAATGCTTCACACAGCCCAAGCAAATCAACATCGCGGCAGCAACCACCGAGAACATTCAGGCCCGCTATGCCACCGGGTGGCTGAGGCACGGTCAGCGCATTGCCGACGGCAGGCGAACGGCCATCGTGCTCTGCGACGAACGATTGCTCCCCACCATCATTCACTGCCTGCCCCCACAAGTGGACAGCGTCAACATTACCACCGGCTATCCGCTGTCACAGTCGCCCATGGCATCACTTGTCAATGCGCTTATAGCTCTCCGGCGCGACGGCTACGACCACCAGCGCCAGCACTATCGCATCCGCCAGGTAACCAACGTGCTGCGCCATCCATACCTGCAGAGCGCTTCGGCCCAGATTGCCCCACTTCTTCAGCAGTTACGCCATGAGAAGATTTACTTCCCCCGAGAGCAGCAACTCTGTGTCGACCAGCTGACAGGCCTGCTGTTCCGCCACTTCCCCCAGCAACACCAGAACGAAGAGCTGCTGGGCTGGCTCTGCCGCGTCACACAGGCAATTGCCCATTCACCAGCTACCGACATTCTCCGGGAAGAAAGCATCTTCCAAACCTACACCCTGCTCAACAGGCTACTGAACCTGGCCGCGAGCGGTGACCTGCTGACCGACATCATCACCCTGGGTCGCCTGGTCAGTCAGCTCTTCCAGACCACTACCATTCCCTTCCACGGCGAGCCCGTCGAGGGACTTCAGGTGATGGGACTGCTGGAGACCCGCTGCCTTGATTTTGAGCACCTGCTCATTCTTTCTGCCCAGGAAGGCAACATGCCTCGAGGCGTCAGCGACACGTCGTTCATCCCCGTCAGTCTGCGTAAGGCTTACGAGCTCACCACCCCCGACCACAAAGTGGCCATCTACAGCTACTATTTTCATCGTCTGCTGCAACGCGCTCCTGACGTCACCATCGTCTACAACCGTTCCACCAACGACGGCCAGACGGGTGAAATCAGCCGGTTCCTGCTGCAGCTCATGGTGGAACGCCCTCCGCGCCTGCCCGCTCTCACGTCGCCCACTGCCACCTTCACCCTGCAAGGAGGGCAGGAGCAAGAGCCACGACGGCCACAGCCCGTGGAGAACCGTGCCCAGCTGCCCGACATGCTCACGCCCACAGCCATCAACCGGTATATGCGCTGCCCCCTGCAGTTCCACTATCAGTATGTGTGCCAGCTTCCTGAGCCCGATGATGACGACGACGACGACACCACCATCGACAGCCGCCTCTTCGGTAACATCTTCCATGATGCCGCGCAGACGGT
>CAMNJH010000194.1 GCA_946541275.1 uncultured Prevotellaceae bacterium | reverse complement strand
CCCAGTCCGCAGAGCACCACGTGGCCGAAGCGCTCTTCATACTTGGCTCCAATGAAGAGCTCGGTACCCCTCAGCATCTTCTGCACCATGATGGCGGTGGCGTCGGGGATTTGCATCATACGGTCGAACTCGGCGCTGAGCACCTCCTTGGAGCGTATGTTCAGTGCCACACCGCCCACGTCGCTCTTATGCACGGGACCCACCACCTTGGCCACCACCGGGAAACCTGTGCGCTCGGCAAAGGCCAGCACCTCGTCCTTGTCGGCGCTGACGAACTCTGGTACCGTGGGGATGCCGGCGCTTGCCAACAGCTCGTGTACAATGTTGGGCTCCAGGTAGCCGTCTGTCCCTCCTTGTTCGGAGGTGGGTGGCAGATTTTCAATGATCTTCCTGATTCTTGGCACGTCGACGCCATTGATCACCACATTCTGGTCGGCGGGGGCAGGGGTCTTCATAATCTGCGTCAGCGCCGTTGCCAGTGTCACCTCATCGCTGAAGTTCACGTGGCCCCGCTTCAGGAATTCCTGCACCTCCGGGCCGGCGGTGCTGACGCTGGGCAGGATGGGGAAGATGGGCTTGCTGCACTCGCGTATTTTCTTGTCGAGCACGTCGTAGACTTCGAACAGCTTTACCAGTCCCGGTGTTCCAAAGATGACCATGATGGCATCGATGTCGGGGAACTGATTCTCGCAATAGTCGATGGCTAGCCCCAGGTGCTCTGCATTTCCCGTAGCCAGGATGTCAATAGGATTGGCCACGGATGAACCTGGCAGCAGCTTGGCCTTCAGCTCCTCGGCAGCAGGCCCCGAGAGTGGGGGCACCTGCATGCCGCCCTTCGACAAGGCGTCGGTGAGCATCACGCCAGGGCCGCCAGCATGGGTGACGATGGCGAAGTTCTTGCCGTTGAAGCGGGGTAGGGTGAAAATGCAGCCTACGGTGGTAAGCTCCTCGCGGCTGAAACAACGAACGATACCGGCCTTGCGGAACAGGGCCTCCACAGCCGAGTCGCTGCTGGCAATGGCGCCCGTATGACTGCTGGCAGCCCTGCTGCCGGCCTGCGAAGAGCCTGCCTTGATGGCGGCTATGCGGCAGCCCTTGCGAATGAGGCTGGTGGCATGATAGAGCAGCTTGTCGGGGTCGGCAATGTTCTCTATATAGAGTAGCTTCACCAGTGAGTCGTGCTCGGCATCGAAATGCTCGTCCATATATTCCAGCACAGTCTCAATGCCTATCTGCTTACCATTGCCAACACTCCAAACCGTGTTGAACTGCAGCCCCTTGGTCACGGCACTTTCAAGAATGAACACGGCCGTGGCACCGCTGCCGCTGATGAAGTCCACCCCCTTGGGGTTGAGCTGCGGAATAGGCTTGGTGAACACACTGTGATGCCACGGCGTAAGCAGCCCTATGCAGTTGGGGCCTATCAAAGCGCAGCCATGGCGCTCGCAGATGTCGAGGATGCGCTGTTCCAGCAGGGCTCCCTCGTGGGTCTCCTCACTGAAGCCGGCAGATATGATAATGAACGCACGTACTCCCTTCTCGGCAGCCAGTAGCTCCACATAGTCTGGGCAATACTTGGCTGCCACCACCAGGATGGCCAGGTCGGTGGGGGGCAGCTCGCGGGCATCGTGGAATGCCTTGATACCCTGTACCTCGTCCTCCTTGGGATTGACCACTCTGAGCGTGCCGGAATAGCCACCACTCAGCAGATTGCGCACCACGGCGCCACCGGGCTTATGCACATTGTTGGAACCGCCAATGACGACAATGCTCTCCGGCTCTAATAGCTGTCTGTTTATCATAGTTTTAAGTTTTATTGCAATTATGTTCGCGCCTGCAAGGCGCAAAGTTACGAAAAATTTGTAATTCTTCATTCATAATTCATAATTATTTTGTACTTTTGCCAAAAATAACTACTACTACAATGAAAAGATTGCTTATTAGCGTGCTTGGCCTGGTCACCTCTGCCCTGGCCATGGCACAGATTCAGACCAATGCAGGCATTCAGTACCTGCAGTGTATGCCCAAGGATGTGTCTACTGACTTCAGTGACCTGTCGAATACCTATTTCCTGGCCGACTCGCTGGTCAGCTTCGATGGGGCGAAGGGCGAGGGACTGGTGCAGTGGAAACGTTACAGGATGTCCCCTCGTCAGGCGTTCAACCTGAACGGCTACTGGCCCGTGCGCATGCAGATGCTCGACTTCCCCGATGCTGCCTACGACAACGACCCGTCGCTACGACTCACGGTTGAGTTCATCACTCCCCGCACCGCCCGCATCCGCATGCTCACCACACCAGTAGCGGGCACCGTCACAGATGCCGACGATCCGATGTTCAGCCCCGATTTCCTGACAGCCAGGGCACAAGCCTCATCATGGAAAAGTAGCCAGAAGGCCGACGGCTCGGTGGCTTACGTGTCGCCCTATGGCACCATTGAGATTCAGCACTACCCGTTCCGCTTGGTGCTGAAGGATAACAAGGGTCGGGTGCTCACACAGACGCGTCACATCATCGACAACGACTCTACACAGGTCAAGCTGCTGCCGTTCTCATTCATCAAGCGGGGCGCTGACAACTCGCGCAGCGTCAACCCTGTTTTCCTGCTCTCGCCTGGCGAGCGAATCTACGGCTGTGGCGAGTCGTTCACTTCGCTCAACAAGGTGGGGCAGAAGGTGCACCTCAGCGTCACCGACCCGCAGGGACCTGAGACCGATGGCATGTACAAGCCTGTGCCCTTCTTCTTCTCCAATCGTGGCTATGGCATCTTCATGCATACCTCCGCCCCTGTGACGGCCGACTTCGGTGCCAGCTACATCGGTGCCCAGCGCCTGTTCATGGCCGACGAGCAGATGGATTTCTTTGTCTTCTTCGGCAATCCGAAGGAAATTCTCTTTGAGTATACCGCCATCACCGGACGCTCACCCATGTTGCCCCTGTGGAGCTTCGGCACATGGATGAGCCGCATCACCTACTTCTCGCAGGAGGAGGGTCTGGACATAGCCCGTCAGCTGCGTCAGCACAAGATTCCCGCTGACGTCATCCACTTCGACACAGGCTGGTTCGGCACCGACTGGCAGTGCGACTATGAGTTTGCCAAAGACCGCTTCCAGGACCCCGTGAAAATGCTGAAGCAGCTGTCCAAGGACGGATTCCATACCTGTCTGTGGCAGCTGCCCTATTTCACACCGAAGAATCGCTTCTTCCCCGAAATCATTGAGAAGAACCTGCACGTCAGGAATGCCGTGGGCGGCATGCCCGTTGAGGATGCCATCCTCGATTTCACCAATCCCGAAACCGTCAACTGGTATCAGCAGAAGATTGCCGGGCTGATGCAGCAGGGCGTGTCAACCATCAAATGCGACTTTGGTGAGGCTGCCCCCTATAATGGATTCTATGCCAACGGACGCGGTGGCCTCTATGAGCACAACCTCTATCCCCTGCGCTATAACAAAGCCTTGTGGGAAGTCGTTGAGCGCTGCCATCCCGGCGAGGGCATCATCTGGGCACGCTCGGCATGGGCAGGCTCGCAGCGCTATGCCCTGCACTGGGGAGGTGATGCGGCCACTAACAACATCGGCATGCTGGGCGACCTGCGCGGCGGATTGTCCTTCGGCCTGAGCGGCTTCTCGTTCTGGAGTCACGACATGGGCGGCTTTGTCACGGCTTCGCCAGAAGACATCTATCGTCGCTGGCTGCCCTTCGGCTTCCTCAGCTCACATACCCGTGCTCATGGCGCACCGCCCACTGAGCCCTGGCTCATCAGCGAGAGCTTCACCGATGCCTTCCGTCAGTGTGCAGAAATGAAATACCGGCTCATGCCATACGTCTATGCACAGGCCAAGGACTGCTCAGAGCGCGGACTGCCCATGGTGAGGGCGCTGCTGGTCGAATTCCCTGACGATCCAGGTGCCTGGCTGGTGGAGGATGAGTATATGTTTGGCTCGCAGATGCTCGTGGCTCCCCTCCTGGAGTCAGGCAACAGTCGCATGGTCTATCTGCCTGCTCAGCAGCAGCCTGGTGCAAAGTGGATTGACTACCAGACGGGGCGTACCTATGACAGTGGCTATCAGCAGATTGAGGCAGGCCCCATCCCCTGCATCATTCTGGTGCGCGATGGCTCCGTGATTCCCCATGCCCCCCTGGCGCAGCGTACCGACCAGATTGACTGGAAAGCCGTTGAGCTGCGTCCCTATCGCGCTGCTGCCACCCGTTGCACAGGACTCCTTTTCAAACCTGGCGATGCTGCCTTACAGCGCATAGAGCAGTAGACAAACGCTCCGCAAGTCAAAAAAACATGGGCTATGCCAATAAAAAGGGTGAAAAGTTTTTGCTTTTCGCCCTTTTTTCGTAACTTTGCACCCGCTTAAGCCGTTGCCCTGATAGTTAAATGGATATAACAAGGCTCTCCTAAAGCTTAGTTCCG
>CAMNJH010000193.1 GCA_946541275.1 uncultured Prevotellaceae bacterium | reverse complement strand
GTGTAGGTAGTTCGAAGAACGGCCGCGAGAGTGCAGCCCAGCGACTTGGCGTGAAGATCTGGGGTGGCCAGAAGGTGAAGGCCGGCAACATTATTGTTCGCCAGCGCGGCACCCATCACAATCCCGGTAATGGCGTAGCTATTGGTAAGGACGACACGCTCTTTGCTCTGATTGACGGCACGGTGAATTTCCACCGCGGCTATCACAACAAGAGTGTTGTTTCAGTAATACCTGAGGCTGAGGCATAAACTCAAGAAAACAAACTTATTCCAAACAAACAACAGCCCCCTCGGAATCATTGGTTCTGAGGGGGTCTGCGTTAGTTATATTTGCTCCATTACTCCTCGTAATCCGTGGGATCAGCAATTCCTGCAGCGGCCATGGCCTCACGACGCTCCACGCAGGTGCCGCAACGGCCACAGTGCTTCTCTCCCCCCTTATAGCATGACCACGTCTCACTGTAGTCAATGCCAAGCTCCAGACCGCGGGCAGCAATCTGGCCCTTCGTCAGATGGGTATAGGGTGACAGCAACGTAATGCCAGGGAAGGTGCCTGTCCGGGCTGCCTCGCTGAAAGCTTCAACAAACTCTGGGCGGCAGTCTGGGTAAATGGTGTGATCGCCCCCATGGTTAGCCATCATCACATGCTTCAGCCCACGGCTTTCGGCCATTCCCACTGCCACGCTGAGCATGATGCCATTACGGAAGGGAACCACCGTGGACTTCATGTTCGCCTCAGCATAGTGGCCTTCAGGTATGTCCTCGCCCCCTTGGAGCAGGGAACTGGAGAAATACTCGGACATGAAACCGAGAGGAATCACCAGATGCTCAATACCCAGTCGCTGGCAATGCAGACGGGCAAAGGGAATCTCACGGGCATTATGCTTACTGCCATAGTCGAATGACAAGGCCAGGGCTATACGCTCCTGCTCGTCATAAAGCAGCGTCACGGAATCCATGCCGCCACTCAAGATTAGAACTGTATCTTTCATATCTGGCGGCAAAGGTACGCAAAAACAAGCGAAAAACAAAGAGAAATTCAGCTTTTCTTTCTTTTTATCGTGTTCAATGACCCCCGTCCATAGCAGTCAAAAAGAAAAAAAATGGTTTTTCTTACCTTTTCTCTCACTTATTTCGTAACTTTGCAGACCAAATTCAGAAACAGCATGAAAAAAAGGATTACTCTAACACTATTAACGGCCATGATTCAGGCCGTATGTTTGGCTCAGTTCACCACCAATGGCGAGGGGAACACCTACTCTATTCACACCCTGAGCAGCATGTCCGAAACTGGTATTATCAGCTATGAACTGGTAGACATTCCTGGGTATCAACCCGAATACGAACTGACGCAAAGTATTACCATTGCCGCAGGTGATAAATTCGTGATGGACAACGGCATTGTGCTCCACTTTGCCAAAGATGTCACCCTGTCCATAGAAGGTGAGGCCGACTTTAACCTGCCCAGCGGAAGTACCTTGTCAGGATTGGAGAGCAATGCCAGCGTGCTTATCCAGAGCAGTACGCGTACCACCTTTCAGAACTGCCACTTCCAGAATGTAGGTCTGGAAATGAGGAGTGAAGGCGGAGTTGACATCAGCCATTGCTCCTTCATGGCTCACGACGGCTCAAGCGCTGCTGCACTCTATTTCATTACTGCCGGAGCAGAAAGTTCCATTGTCGACTGTAGCTTTGAAGACTGCGCCAAGGCTGCCATAGGCAGTGCAGCCAATGCCTCACAGCCCATGACCATCAGAGGCTGCGAGCTGGTAAAGAACTCGACCGCCAATGGCAACATCCCACAAATCAACATCACCGTAGCCAGCCCTCTGGTAATCAGCGGCTGCCACATCGTTGGCAATCCTGAGAACACCAAAGTGGGCGGTCTGGGCATATCGAATTTCATGGGCTATGACGCCGACGTGACCATCAGCGGCTGCACCATTGAGGACAACCGCTACGGCATCGGGCTCGTTGGACCTGCCGCCAAGATTCTCCTGGAGAACAATACGCTGCTGAACAACCGCTATGAAACGAACCCCATGAATGGCGGCAGCGGCATCAGCCTCTACGACCCCTATAAGCTCACCCAGGCTCGCATCACGGGCAATTATATTGAGGGCTCCCTGTGGGGAGTGACCGTGATTGGCTGCAAGGATGTCAATATGGGCCATCTTGACAATACTGACGACTATAACCCTGGCAACAATGTGTTTAAGGACAATGGCTTCGACGGCGAGCTGTACGACCTGTACAACAACTCCACGCTGACCATCTATGCTCAAAACAACACCTGGAACGTCAGCGAACAAACCGAGGAACAGATAGAGACCGTCATCTTCCACCAGAACGACGACCCCAGTCTGGGCCAGGTCATTTTCATGCCGGCTGCCACGACAACCAGCATCGCTGATATCCAGGACGCAACCCAGCATACGCCGATGTACAATCTGCAGGGGCAGCGTCTGAACCGCGTCAACGGCCGACAGGGAATAATCATAGCTAATGGAAAGAAGAAAGTGGTGCGCTAACAGTCTGCTTGCCGTTCTGATGCTCACCACGGCGTGCCAGCCACTGCATGAAGGCGACCTGCTCTTTCATGTTGTGGCGCAGGACAATCACATTACTGCTGTCACCCCCGGCATGATTGACCATGTGGCCATCTATGCCGGCGGCGACTCGGTAATAGAGGCTATTCCGCATCAGGGCGTTGTCACTACCCCACTCCATCATCTGCTGACCCGCGAGGAAGGCTATTATGTACTGGGGCGACTGGAAAAGGCCAACCATAAGCAGTCACTCACTAACGCCTGCCAATATCTGGGGCTGCCTTATGACTCCCTGTACTTGCCCACCGATGAGGCCATCTATTGTTCAGAACTGGTGCAGCTTTCCTTCGTGGATAGTGACGGACATAGGCTGCTGAATCCTGTTCCCATGTCGTTTCATGATTCAACAGGCAACATTACCGACTATTGGCAGCAGTTCTACGCTGCACGAGGAATGGATGTGCCGGAAGGACAACCCGGCACAAACCCCAGCGAATTATATAACAGGAAAGCCGTGGTTCACTTGCGCAAGGGCAAGGCCATAAAAAGCAGATAGCGGCAGCACACCAGCCACCGCTATCTGCATTATTGACGTACACTTATTCCAGACAGAAATCCAAGTCGGAGGCAATCTGCTCCTTGTCAAGATGCTGCCCGATGAATACAAGTTTCTGCATGCGGTCACCGTATTCGGAATCCCAGTCGCGCTGCAGTTTCTCGTCCATGCTCATCATATAGTTCAGCTGATCCTCGGGCATGGTGGCATACCACTGGCCTGCATTCGTCAGTGACACCTGACGGCCTGCCTGCTCAAAAACATAGCAGATGTCCTCCTCACCCTTGAAGTAGCAGATGCCCTTGGCACGAATGATATTCTTGGGCCACTTCCTGGCAACAAACTCATCAAAGAGCCCCAGATTCATGGGGCGGCGGGCGTAGTAGACGTAAGTGCCAATGCCATATTCCTCGGCCTCACCCTCATCATGATGGTGGTGGTGATGATGGTCGTGATGGTGCTCATCATGATCATCGTCATGGTCATCTTCTTCGTCATCATCGTCGTCGTGGTCGTGCTCTTCATGATGACCTTCCAGCTCATGAATCCACGTAGCCGAAGTGGCCACCTCCTCAAAATTAAACTTTTCCGTATGGATAATTTTCTCCAGAGGCACATTGCCATAGTCGCACTCAATGATGTCGGCCTTGGGCTGAATGGCACGGATAATTTTCTTCACTTGGTCCAACTCTTCTGCCGACACCTCGGAGGCCTTGTTCAGCAAAATGATGTTGCAGAACTCTATCTGCTGAATGACCAGGTTCTCAATGTCCTCCTCGTCAATGTTCTTGCGCAGCAGGTCATGACCACTGTTGAACTCGTCGCGCATACGCAAGGCGTCGACCACCGTAACGATGCAGTCCAGTTGCAGGTATCCGTCCATGACATACTCAGGCCCCAGCGTGGGAATGTTCACAATGGTCTGCGCAATGGGGGCTGGCTCACAAATGCCGCTGGCTTCAATGACAATATAGTCAAAGCGCTTCATGCGGGTGATGTCGCGCAACTGCTCCACCAAATCCATCTTCAGCGTACAGCAGATACAACCATTCTGTAGCGCTACCAGCGAGTCGTCTTTCTGCCCCACCACGCCGCCTTTCTCTATGAGATCGGCGTCGATGTTCACCTCACCTATGTCGTTTACAATAACGGCAAACTTAATGCCTTGCTGATTCTTTAATATACGGTTCAGCAGTGTAGTCTTGCCACTGCCCAGATAGCCCGTCAGCAGCAACACAGGAATGTTCTTAATGCTCATTTTTATTGGTCATCTTGTAAATTTGTGGGTGCAAAGTTACGAAAAGTCGAGAGCAAAACAAAAGAATTCATTCTTTTTTTT
>CAMNJH010000192.1 GCA_946541275.1 uncultured Prevotellaceae bacterium | reverse complement strand
TGGGCGTGCAGATAGGCATCGTCATTGGCGGCGGCAACATCTTCCGCGGACTGAGCGGCAGCCAGAAGGGCTTCGACCGTGTGAAAGGCGACCAGATGGGCATGTGCGCCACGGTCATCAACTCACTGGCCCTCTCGTCAGCCCTTGATGCCGCCGGAGTGAAAAACAAGGTGCTCACAGCCATCCGCATGGAGCCCATCGGCGAGTTCTACTCGAAGTGGAAGGCCATCGAGGCCATGGAGCAAGGCATGGTGTGCATCTTCAGCGCCGGCACGGGCTCGCCCTATTTCACCACCGACACGGGCAGCAGCCTGCGCGGCGTGGAAATTGAGGCCGACGTGATGCTGAAGGGCACCCGCGTGGACGGTGTCTATACGGCCGACCCCGAAAAAGACCCCACAGCCACGAAGTTCGCCGACATTACTTACAAGGAAGTGCTGAATCGTGGACTGAAGGTGATGGACCTCTCGGCCATCTGCATGTGTCAGGACAACAACCTGCCCATCTACGTGTTCAACATGGACGTAGTGGGCAACTTGATGAAGGTGATGAATGGTGAGGAGATAGGCACGCTGGTGCACCCCTAGCCCCTAGTTCTCAGTAAAATCCACATATTCGCCCTCATCCTGGGCGAATATTTTTTTGTTGGCAGTGCTGGGGTCACGATCGTCAATGATGGTCACACCATTGGCCGTGGTCGTGGTGCGCCGCTGGTGGGTGCTGGCACCGTCTTTCTTTCGGCTCTTAGCACCCGTGGGGTCGCCCTTGAAGTATTCCTCATCAAAGGCGGGGCCTTGGCTCTGATGCTTCTTGTAGTAATACTTGTCGGCCTTGCGCTGGAAATCATCGTCGGTGGCATCGTTCCGCATGGCTTCACGCAGATTTTTCACGCCCTTATGCACTTTCCAGGCTATATAGCCCATTCCACAGGTGATGAGGAGGAAAAGAAAACCGAGTAGGGAAAGGAAGAACTGCATAGGCTGACGGGATTAAGCTTGATGGGAAGAGGAACTTTTGCCAGTGATGACAGAGAGTACAATGTACCAGGCGATGATGATGGCCAGCGCCCCGATGCCAAAGATGAAGAGCAGGGGGATGCAGCTGAGCAGGAAGCCCCATTTCACCTCGTTACCATGCCAGCCCCAGGTCTTGAACTTTAAGGCAAACATGGGGATCTCGCTGACCAGCAGATAGCAGCTCAACAGCATAAGCACCACCATGGCAAACAGCCCCAGGCGCATCTGGCTCAGGTCATCGCCCCAGGCCACAATGAGGCTGGCCCAAAAGAGGGCATTGGCAGGCGTGGGCAACCCTATGAAGCCCATGGACTGGCGCTCGTCCAGGTTGAACTTGGCCAGGCGCAACGCTGAAAAGGCCGCCATGAGGAAGGCCAGGAACGGCAGGAGCACCAGGAAAAAGCCCTTGACATCGCCCATGAAGCTGCAGGGCAGGTCGAAGACGTTGCCGCTGGTGATGTCCATCATCTTGCGGAACAGGATGGCAGAGGGCGCCACGCCAAAGGTCACCACATCGGCCAGCGAGTCAAGCTCCTTACCAATGGGCGAGCTGACACCCAGCAAACGGGCGCTCATGCCGTCGAAGAAGTCAAAGACGGCACCGGCCACGATGGCCCACAAAGCCTGTTCGTAGGCCCCGTAGAGGGCAAAGACGATGGCAATGCAGCCCGATATGAGGTTGCAACAGGTGATGGAGTTAGGGATATGTTTCTTCAAGTGTCAGATGTTTAGAATTAGTATTTAAGCGTACAAAGTAGTGCCCCCCCTGAGGGGCGGCTTTCTAGGCTAGCCGCGCAATGACGGTGAGGTCACCCGTGGTGGCCTGGCCCATCTTGACGCAGGGCTTTGACCCCAGTGGCAGATAGACATCGACGCGTGACCCCAGCTTGATGAAGCCCAGGTGCTCGTCAATATAGCATTCCTCCAAGTCCTTGGCGTAAGTGACAATGCGGCGGGCCATGGCTCCGGCAATCTGTCGCACCAGCACCTGCTGGCCGTCGGGTGTCTCTATCATCGTGTCGGCATGTTCGTTCTCTTCGCTGGCCTTGGGCAGCCATGCCTTGTGGTAATTTCCTTCAAAATGACGCACAAACTTCACCTGCCCATCAACGGGGAACCAGTTGGCATGCACGTTCAGTGGGCTCATGAAAATGCTGATCATCAGGCGGCGGTCATGGAAATAGTCGTTCTCGTCAGTCTCTTCAATGACCACTATCTTGCCATCGGCTGGAGCCACCACCACCTTCTCAGTATCGTCATTGAAATAGCGGATGGGGCAGCGGTAGAAATTGAGTACCAACAGCCATACCACACCAAATACCACCACAAAGGCGGCAAATGGAATCCATGAATCAAACACGCGCCATAACACAACGGCTATTGCCACTATAGCAAACAGGCTATACAGCAATTCGTTTGTTCCCTCGCGGTGTATGCGTATTTTCTTCAGTTTCTTTATTCTTTTTCCCATCAGTTAAGGCTTACGGAAAGACCATTTAAAAGGTAAATTGCGTGCAAAGGTAATGTTTTTTTGGCAATTGGCAAACATTTTTCATATTCTTTAATCTATTTTTGAGCAAAATGACCGATATCACGCATAAAAAACCACATAATTCCACTAAGGGATAATGTATATTTGAAAAAAACATGTACTTTGCGCCCCGAAAAAGCAAGGCTCCTATTTGACGTTTCGCTTGCAATAAAAGCAACATTCACCATTCAAGATGAAGCTGTTAGGATTGATAACGATGTTTTTTCCACGCTACAAGATGGAAAATAGGTGGAATAACAAATCTTAAGAATCTGAATATCAAACAATAGCGTATGGAATACGTTTTCCACCTCATTTCCTTGCGGACGTCTTAGAAATGCCGTACCTTTGCAGCGTCAAAACGAAAAAGGCATGAAAAGAAAGACAATTGGAATCATTATTGCAATACTGGTGCTGGTCTTAGCGGGTGGCATCGGATGGAACTTGCGAGACTTGTCGCAGAAGCGCTTGCTCAATGGCGCAGAAAACATGGTATTCACAGACGTCGACAGCACGGAACGGTTGTTGGCGCAAGTAGATACAACACGGCTGACAGAAAGGTCAAAGATGCTTTATGACCTTCTGAGGGCTTTAGTGAACGAAGAAAGATGGTATCTAAACCATGCCGACACAGCATCCTGCCTCTCGTCGGATGCAGAGACATGGAACTTTAAGCGCGAAGCGGATAATCAGGAAGCGGAAACCCAAGCATTTCTTGATGACGCTAACCTCATGCGTGTGTTCCACTATTATGAGCATGTGAGTCTTGGTGGTACTAGCGATGACAAGGATGACCTTCGCCGCTTCGGGCGTATTTGTTTTGTGCTAACTCGTCAACCAAGTGACAGTATTCTTCCTCTGCAGAAAAACCAGCTCTTTCATTTAGCCATTCATTGTGCCGAGACCACCGAAGACCATGCTCTGGCCTACCGTGCCTATGACAGGTTTGCTGATTACCTGCCTCATAACAGCGCAGTCCAATTGCAGTTGTACTTGCGTTATGCACTGGAACACTATCGCCAGTTGCCTGGTCAGCCACACTGGCTGTTGACGATACTTAACGACTACGGACTTGCGGTACTCAACCGTTCGCCCTTTGACCTGCATCACTTTGGCTCTTTGGTACGCATCACCGACATTGCAGCCAAGCATTGCGAAGAGCGTTTGTCCCCAATAGTCTTGGATTCAGTATATCAGGGCTTGGATTCGCTTTGGGCATTACCCCACGACGACTTTTCATACATGTGCGCTACCAGTAGGTCTTTAGATCTTTCTAATATAATGGAAATCAGCGTGCCTATTGACATGTATGAAGATGCGCAACAAGAGCACAAAGAAGATGACTCAAAGCATCGGCAACCATCGTATGAAAGCGAGACGAAACAGGCTGAGCAGGACTTTGCGATACATCGCGATACTTTTTTGGCACCAGGCTATGTGAAGAAATCTATGATGTTTCAGCGGCGACTAATGACAACGGTTATTATTGTTATTGTGTTGGCTGTAATTGTTCTTCTTCTCGTTCTCAGGAACTGGCTAGGGGGTGTACGACGCAAGCATGAAACTGAAAGGACAGCCCATCTGCATGAGGCTGAACTATTGGCAGAACGCTTACGACAGAAAGATACAGTGATTGCCATGCTGCGCGGGCATATTATGGACAAAAGTGAAATTCTCGACATGCTGGAGCCTACAGCAGGCAAGCGCACTGTCATCAACGCCCGTAACTGGCACGAAATAGAGATGACCCTTGATACTGCCGACGGCAATTTCGTCAGCCGATTGCGAGCGGAGCACCCGCAGTTCAGCGAAGAGGACATCCGCCTGTGTATGTTGGCCCGACTACAACTCTCCAATACCGCACTATCCGCCATCTATCTTATCTCCGTCTCTGCCATACAACATCGAAAACAGAAACTAAAAAAGGAAGGGTTTGGCATCACTGATCCCGCTGTGTCCTTTG
>CAMNJH010000191.1 GCA_946541275.1 uncultured Prevotellaceae bacterium | reverse complement strand
TCTAGAAGGACTAGTTGGAAAAGCAAAAGAAAAAGGCCTTTTTCTTTTGCTTTTCGCTGGTTTATTCGTACCTTTGCCGAAAGAAAAAGAATAATAGCATCATGAGCTTAACAAAAGATTCAAAGATTTATGTGGCGGGCCACCGGGGACTGGTGGGCTCGGCCATCTGGAACAACCTGTTGTCAAGGGGATACACAAACTTGGTGGGACGAACACACTCGGAGCTGGACCTGACCGACCAACTGGCCGTGAGGCGGTTCTTTGATGAGGAGCACCCAGACGGCGTTGTGCTGGCTGCCGCCTTCGTGGGAGGTATCATGGCCAATTCGCTCTACAGGGCCGACTTCATCATGCAGAACATGAAAATGCAGTGCAACGTCATCAGCGAGGCCTATGCGCACGGCGTGCAGAAGCTGCTGTTCCTGGGCTCCACTTGCATCTATCCGAAGAATGCCCCGCAACCCATGAAGGAGGACTGCCTGCTCACGTCACCGCTGGAATATACGAACGAGGAGTATGCCATTGCCAAGATTGCAGGTCTGAAGATGTGCGAGAGCTACAACCTGCAGTACGGAACCAACTACATAGCCGTGATGCCGACCAATCTCTATGGTCCGAACGACAATTTCCATTTGGAGAACTCACACGTGATGCCTGCCATGATGCGCAAGATATATCTGGCCAAACTGCTTCATGAGGGCGACTGGGAAAAGATTCGCCGCGACGTGGACGTGAGGCCCGTGGAAGGCATCAGTGGCAAGAACACTGACGATGAGATAGCCCACGTGCTGGCCAAATATGGCATCAGCGACAACAGGGTGGTGCTCTGGGGGACTGGCCGTCCGCTGCGCGAATTCCTTTGGAGCGAGGACATGGCCGATGCCAGCGTGCATGTGCTGCTGAACGTCGACTTCAGTGATATTATTGGCATAGAGAAGTATTCCTCCGTGCACTATGGTGCCAAAACCAGTGGCCAGGTGGACAGGAACCACAGTGAGGGTAGGGGAGGCGCCTTGCCCCAGTTGGGCGAGATTCGCAACTGCCATATCAACGTAGGCACAGGCAAGGAGCTGACCATTCGCCAGTTGTCAGAACTTGTGGTCAAGGCTGTAGGCTTCGGCGGAACGGTGGAATTTGATGCCTCCAAGCCCGACGGCACCATGCGCAAGCTCATTGACGTGGAGAAGCTGCACCGCCTGGGCTGGACGCACAAGGTGGAGATTGAGGACGGCGTGGGAAAGCTCTTCGAGTGGTACCAGCAGAGCCTGATGTAGCAAAATCCTAATAAATGTGGATTGCAGGCATGAAGAATTTGTCTTACCTTTGCACAAAATTTTCAACTGCATGAAGAATACTCTATTGATTCTGTCCATGACAGCAGCCATTGCGATGCCCGTGGCTGCTGAAGAGATTAATGTGGCTGTGAGCGACACGTCGCGAATCGTTGACCTTGACGAAGTGGTCGTGGTTTCACAGCCCAAAGACCTGCACTTGCTACGCCAGCAACCGCTGAGCAGTACCGTCTTTGCCCCTGCTGATATGAAGCTGCTGAACATTCGTGACGTCCGTGAGCTGTCGAACATCGTTCCGTCGTTCGCCATGCCCGTCTATGGCTCACGCTACACGTCGTCTATGTATATCCGCGGCATTGGCTCGCGCGTGAACAGTCCTGCCGTGGGGCTATATATAGATAATGTGCCCGTCGTCAACAAATCGATGCTCAACTTCCATGCCTACGAGATAGACCGCGTCGACGTTTTGCGCGGCCCTCAGGGTACCCTCTACGGCCAGAACACCGAGGGCGGACTGGTGCGCATGTACACCCGCCAGCCACTCACCTACCAGGGTACTGATGTGAACCTCTCGTTTGGCAATGGTCTCTATCGCAAGGCTGAGGTGGCTCATTATAATAAGGTGAGCGACGAGCTGGGCTTCTCGCTGGCAGGATTCTACCAGGGCCAGAAAGGCTTCTTTGAGAACAGCACCACCGGCGACGATGCCGACAAGATGGACGAGGGTGGTGCCCGGGCCCGCTTGCAGTGGCAGCCCACACAGCGCTTCCTGTTCGACGTCTCGGCAGACTATCAGTACACCAAGCAGAATGGTTTTCCCTATGGAGAGATGAGCGGTAACACCACGGCAGACCCCTATTCCAATCGTCAGGGTGACTACAAGCGTCACATGCTGACCACCAGTCTGGCCATGAACTACAAGGCAGACTGGGCCGATCTGAACTATGCTCTGTCATGGCAGTATCTGAAGGACAATATGCTGATGGACATTGACTATCGTCCGCTGGACTACTTGCACATGGAACAGGCACAACTGCAAAATGCCGTGACGCAGGAGCTAACCTTGAAAGGCCGTACAGATGGCCCCTGGCACTGGACGTCGGGCGCCTTCTTCGCCTATCAGGCCCTGAAGACCAATGCCCCGGTCTACTTCGACCCGGCCATGAACGACTATCTTTCGAAGACTATTCAGGACTATGCTTACTATGGCATGCTCAACTCGATGGCCAAACGGATGGGCGAGGCAGCAGCTGCAGCCATGATAGAGCGTGCAGGAGGCTGCCATATCCGCATGGACATGGAAACCGTGCCAGGTCTGTTCAGAACTCCCACCCACACCTTCGGTGTGTTCCACCAGTCGGACATTGACCTGACCAGCCGCCTCACTCTGACCCTTGGCCTGCGATATGACCTGTCGCAGACGGCCATCGACTATAGTACCATGGGCGCCGTACAGCTGGACGAGAATGTGATGGGCGTCAACGTGAAAGCATACGTCCGTTCGCTGTTGGAACGCAAAGAAGAAAGCAGCTTTGAGCAGTTGCTGCCCAAGTTTGGACTGACCTATCGTCTTGGCTCAAATGGCAGCAATGTCTATGCCCTGGTGGCCAAAGGCTATAGGGCAGGCGGCTTCAACATACAGATGTTCAGTGACATACTGCAGACCGAGTTGCAGGGCGTGGCTCAGAGCGCACGCGGTGACATGGACTTGGTCCATAGTGATAAGGATTATGAGAACATCCGCGAGACCATAGTCTTCAAACCCGAAGAAAGCTGGAACTACGAATTTGGTACTCACCTGAATCTTTTTGACTCGAAGATGCAGCTTGACTTAGCTGGTTTCTATATGCAGATACGCAACCAGCAGCTGTCAGTCATGGCTGGCAACTATGGCTTTGGCCGTGCTATGGTGAATGCAGGCAGAAGCTACAGCTGCGGCATTGAGGCCTCACTGCTCGGTCGTGCACTGGACGATCATCTTTCCTGGGGTGTCAACTATGGTTACACCCATGCCGCGTTTAAAGAGTACAACGACAGCATCAGAGGTGCCGAGGGCATGGAGGCAGTGAGCTATGAGAAGAAACACGTGCCCTTCGTTCCAGAGCATACGCTGGCAGCACGAGCTGACTACCGTGTGGACTTTAGCGGTACACTGCAGTCGCTCACCTTCGGTGCCAACGTGTCCATGCGTGGCAAGACCTACTGGGATAATGCCAATGAGTATTCACAAGACCTCTACACCGTGGTGGGAGCACATGTGGACGCCAGTTTCGGGGCTGTCACCATCAGCCTTTGGGGACGGAACCTCACCGATGCCAAGTACAACACTTTTGCAACCGACAGCCCCATGGCAGGTCAGACGCTCTACTTTGCTCAGCGAGGTAATCCCCTTCAGTTCGGAGCTGACCTTCGCCTGCACTTCTAGAGAGCATTCGAAAACACATAACTATTATTATATTCAAGGGTCGCAGCGGCACACATGAGGCCGTTGCGATTCTTTTTTGGGGTCTTTTGTGGGCATAAGAACCTCTTGAAACTAAAAACTCTGCCGAATTTAGCTTTTTTAAGAAAAAAAAGACCGAAAAGTTTTGCTAATTCAGAAAAACTGAGTACCTTTGCACCCGCAAAACAGAAACGGATGCACCCGTAGCTCAGTTGGTAGAGCACCTGACTCTTAATCAGGGTGTCCAGGGTTCGAGCCCCTGCGGGTGTACTTTTTTTTAGGAACGCACTTCAGAACCCCAAGAGTTAATAGCTTTTGGGGTTCATTATATTTGGTAAAAATTTGGTCATATCGAAATAAAACAGTAATTTTGCGCTGTGATAGAATACGACGTTAATCCAAAACAATACAATAAGAAATGGCAACAGTGAAACCTTTTCGTGGCGTCAGACCACCCAAAGAACTAGTAGAACAGGTAGAGAGCCGTCCCTATGACGTGCTTGACAGTGAAGAGGCCCGTGCCGAAGCCGGCGATAATGAAAAGAGCCTCTATCATATCATCAAACCGGAAATTGACTTCCCCGTGGGTACTTCAGAGTACGACCCGCGCGTCTATGAGCGTGCAGCCGAGAACTTCAAGAAGTTCCAGGACAAGGGCTGGCTGGTTCAGGATCAGGAAGCTCATTACTACATCTATGCGCAGACCATGCAGGGAAAGACGCAGTATGGACTGGTGGTGGGGGCCTTGGTCGATGACTACATGCAGGGCCGCATCAAGAAGCATGAGCTGACCCGACGCGACAAGGAGGAGGACCGCAT
>CAMNJH010000190.1 GCA_946541275.1 uncultured Prevotellaceae bacterium | reverse complement strand
GTGTGGTCTTACAACTTCTCCCCGTAGCACAGGTCGCCGCAGTCGCCGAAGCCGGGAACGATGTACTTTTGTTCGTTCATGCCGGGGTCGATGGCGGCGCACCACAGCGTGGTGTCGTCAGACACCGTGTTGCGCAGCATGTCCACGCCTTCGGGCGTGCCGATGACGCAGGCTATGTGCACCTTGGCCGGCTTGCCCGTGGCCACCAGAGCCTCGTAGGCCGCAACCATCGAGCCGCCCGTGGCCAGCATGGGGTCGACGATGACCAGTGTCTTGCCCTTGGCCGATGGTGCCGCCAGGTACTCTGTGTGGACGCCCACCTCGGTATGCTCCCTGTTGGTGTACATGCGGAAGGCTGAGATGAAGCCATTCTCTGCATGGTCGAACACGCGCAGGAAACCCTCGTGGAAGGGCAGGCCGGCGCGCAGCACGGTGGTCAGCAGCAGGTCGTCCTTCACCAAGGGAATGTCAATCGTGCCCAGGGGGGTGGTGATGGTCTTGGGCTTGTAGGTCAGCGTCTTCGACAGCTCGAAGGCCATCATCTCGCCAATGCGAATGATATTATTGCGGAAGAGCAGGCGGTTCTTCTGGTAGCTCTTGTCGCGCAGCTCGGCCATGTAGAGGTTGATGACTGAGTTCTGATCTGATAGGTTGATAACTTTCATATCCTTCTGTTTGTGGCTCAGATTCGTGATGATGCGTTTACAGTCCGCGGGCCTTCACCAGTGCTGAGGCGTCAGGGGCGTCCATACCGGTGAAGTCGGTGAACAGCTGCATGAGCGGCAGTGTGTTGCCACGGCTCAGCACCTTGTCGCGGAAGTCCTGTCCCACGGCGGGGTCCAGGGGCCCGCGCTGGGCGAAGACATTGGCAATGTTGACGGCCAGCACCTCTGTCCATAGGTAGCTGTAGTAGCCGGCGGCATAGCCACTGCTCCAGATGTGGTTGAAATAGCTGGTGCTGTAGCGGGGTGGTATCTGGCTGTTCAGCAGTCCCACCTGACGCAAGGCCTCGGCCTCAAACTGGGCGGCCTGTTCGGCTGAAGGCACCTGGTCGGGGGGCAGCATGTGCCAGGCCATGTCCAGACAGGTGGCGGCCAGGTTCTCGCCCAGGGCGTAGCAGGGCTGGAAGTTGATGGAGCTCAGCATGCGCTCCTTCAGCTCGTCGGGCATGGGCTGCCCCGTCGTGGCATGGCGGGCATAGTGGTCGAAGATCTCGGGGATGCTGGCAAACGACTCGTTGAACTGCGACGGCATCTCCACGAAGTCGCGGGCTACGCTGGTGCCGCTCAGGCTGTTGTACTGGCACTTTGAGAGGATGCCGTGCAGGGCGTGGCCGAACTCGTGGAACATGGTGGTCACCTCGTCCCACGTCAGCAGTGACGGCTGCCCGTCGGGGGCCTTGGCATAGTTGCACACATTGAACACCACGGACTGTTGATGGCGCTGCAGGCTCTGCTTCATGAACTCGTCCATCCAGGCGCCGCCCCGCTTGGTGGAACGGCGGTAGAAGTCGCTGTAGAACAGGGCCAGCGGCTTGCCGTCGCGGTCCTGCACCTCAAACACTTTCATGTCGGGGTGATAGGTGGGAATGTCCTTGCGTTCCTTGAACGAAAGGCCGTAGACGCGCTGTGCGGCATAGAACACGCCGTTCAGCTGCACGCTGTCAGCATTGAAGTAGGGCTTCACCTCCTCATCGCTGATGCTCAGCAGTTCCTTCTTCATCTTGGCCGAATAGTAGAAGCGGTCGTAGGGCTGCAGCTGGAAGTCGCTGCCCTCGGTCTTGCGGGCATAGTCCTCAATGGCTTTCGTCTCGGCCTCGGCCTTGGGGGCATAGGCGCTGATGAGGTTGCGCAGGAAGTTGTACACGTTGTCGGGCGTCTGCGCCATGGTCTTCTCCAGTGAGTAGGAGGCAAAGTTCGGGTAGCCCATCAGCTGGGCCTGCTCGGCGCGAAGCCTGGCGATGCTGGTCACGATGCTGAAGGTGTTCGACGTGCCCGTACCGTCGGCTCTGTGGATAGAGGCTTCGAACACGCGGCGGCGCAGGTCGCGGTTGTCCAGGCTGGCCAGCAGCGCCTGCTGCGTGGTGTTGGTGATGACGATGCAGTAGGGAGCTTTTCCGCCACGGCTCTTGGCGTCGTCGGCGCACTGGGCCACGTCGGCATCGCTCAGCCCGGCCAGCTCGTCACGGCTGTCCACCCATACCACGGCATTGTTGGTGGCTTCCTGCAGGGCGTCGCCCCACTGCTGCTGCAGGTCGCTCAGCTCCATGTTGATTTCCTTCATGCGGGCCATCTTGTCGTCGGGCAGCAGTGCTCCCTGGCGCACGAATTCCTTGTAGGTCTCTTCCAGCAGCCGCTGCTTCTCGCCGGTCAGCGCGTCGTGCTCGTTGTCGTACACCGTCTTGATGCGCTGGAACAGCTGCTTGTTGAAGGCTATCTCGTTCTCCAGCTCGGTTAGCAGGGGCATCACCTTCTTCTCCGTCTCGCCTATCTCGGGGGTCTTCTCAGCTTCGGTCAGGGCGAAGAACACGCCGCTCACGCGCTCCAGCTGTTCACCGCTCTCCTCGTAGGCCAGGATGGTATTGTCGAAGTTGGGGGCTTCGGGGTTGTCGGCTATCTTGGCAATGTTGTCGCGCTGCGCCTGTATGGCCGTCTCGAAGGCGGGCATGAAGTGCTCGGGCTTTATCTTGCTGAAGTCAGGGGCGCCGAAGGGCAGCGAGCTCTGCTGCAGCAGGGGGTTGTCGGCGGGGGTACTGTTCTGCTGGCAGGCTGTCAGCTGCATCAGTGCGGCAGCGCTTCCTGCCAGGAGTAATGTCTTGGCTGTTTTCATGTGGCTATACTAAGGAGAATGCTACGTCCATCATGTGTGTGAAAGTGTTCTGCCGCTCCTCGGCGGTGGTGACCTCGCCTGTGAGCAGATGATCGGAGATGGTGAGAATCACCAGTGCTCGGTTGCCCGAGCGGGCCGCATTCATATAGAGGGCTGCTGCTTCCATCTCGATGGCCAGCACGCCCATGCCCATCCACTTGTCGTTATGGGCGTTCTCGGTGTAGAAGGTGTCGCTACTCAGCACATTGCCCACCTTGTAGCGATAGCCCAGGCGGTCGCACGAGTCGGCGGCGGCGCGGGCCAGCCCGAAGTCGGCAATGGGGGCATAGGTGCCTGGCAGCTCGTACTGCAGGGCATAGTTGGAGTTGGTGCATGCGCCAATGGCAATGCACAGGTCGCCCACGTGCAGGTCGCTGTTGATGGAGCCTGCCGAGCCTACGCGAATGATGGTCTTCACACCATAGAAATGGTAGAGCTCGTAGGTGTAGATGCCTATGGAGGGGATGCCCATGCCGTGGCCCATCACGCTGACGCGCTTGCCCTGATGGGTGCCCGTGAACCCCAGCATGCCACGCACGCTGTTGAACTGAACGGGGTTCTCCAGGAAGTTTTCAGCCATGAACTTGGCACGCAGCGGATCGCCTGCCATGATGACGGTTTCAGCTATTTCGCCGAACTGAGCCCCAATGTGGGGGGTAGGAGTGTTAGCCATAATCTATTCTGTGTTTCAGGGTTAATAATCGGTGGCGAAATTACAAAAAAACTTTCAAAAAAGCAAGAAAGGTGTGACAATTTCGCTTGTCGTCACAACTTTTTGGCTGAAATTAACGATTTTGCCACACCTTTGTCGGTATTGTTACACATTATTTAAAATGATATTCGTATCTTTGCACCCGTAACGTGCAACCATCAGCTTGATGCTACAGGCTGCATTCTTTACTGATGAACCAATGACAAAACAATAAATGAATGCAATATGAACAGAACCATCAACAACTTATGTACAGTACGGGCAGGCATGCTACTGTTCATGATGCTGCTCACTTCAGCTACGGCATGGGCATGGGATGGCAGCGTCCCGACTGGCAACAGTCAGACTAACCCCATCCTTATTGAGAACACCTCCGATCTCGACCTGCTGGCCACTAAAGTGAACAACGGCACAACCTACGCGGGCGTGTACTTCCGGCTGGGTGATAACATTACGTACACCTATAGCACTGACTATACCTCGAGCGAGGAGAACAACTTTAAGAGTATAGGCAGCAAAGATAACAATGGTGAGCACCCCTTCAAGGGCGACTTCGACGGCAACAATAAGACCATCAGCGGCATACGCATCTATTGCAGTGGAAACGGCGACGTAAATAGTTACCAAGGCATCTTCGGCTATATAATAGGCGCCAACATCCATGACCTCACCCTTGCAGACACCCGCATCACAGGCTTTAAATACGTTGGCGGTATCGTAGGCTACAATTACGGCGGCACCATAACCAACTGCAACGTAACCAGCAGCGTCAACATCCATGCCGTCATGTCATGGGCCTGCTACCACGGTGGTATCGTAGGCTACAACTACAGCAACTCCGCCACTGCCTTCGCCACCGTCAGCAATTGCACCAGCGCCGCCCGCCTCACCTTCACCCCCACCGACAACACCAAAACCCAATATTTTGGCGGCATCGCAGGCAGCAACAGCAAAGGCAGTGGCAGTACAGGCCAGGCCATTATGACCGACAACCAC
>CAMNJH010000189.1 GCA_946541275.1 uncultured Prevotellaceae bacterium | reverse complement strand
GGAGTTGAGAGTTTGTGATAAAGTAAAAGGTAAAAACTAAAAACTAAAAGGGTGGACGGAGTTGAGAGTTTTGTAAACTAATAACTATAATCACTTTTTAGTTTTTAGTTTTTACTTTATAGTTTAATAATTGTCCGCTATTTGCCCTGCGCTCCGCTGCGATGGGGTTTCCCACGGGGACGGCGGCGCACCCCGGTCCCCACTGACAGGCAGGCTGTGGCAAAATAGAGCAGGGTCAGCACCCAGAGCATCAGATATTCGAAGCTGACTTCGTGCAATGTGGCCCCCATGGAGTTCATACGGACATATCCCTGCACGGCATGGGTGGACGGGAAGAGGTAGGACAGCCAACGCCAAGGGTCGGGCATGGAGCTTTGCGGCCAGGCAAAGCCAGTGAGGAAGAGCAGGATGATACTTGAGAAAACCAAGGTGACGATGCCCGACTCGCGATGCCTGAAAAGGCTGCTGCAGGTGATGCTGAGGAAGCAGACGGAGAGGAGGAATGGGAGCAGGAAGAGGGCCAGCTGGCCTATCTGCGCTATGTGGGGCAGGTTGAACATTCGCGGTATAAGAAATAGGTCTATCGCCACAAGTGCCCCGTAGAGGACTATATAGGCCATGGTGCGTCCCAGCACCACGCGGTCGTGGTGGCGGCGACGCAGACGTAGGGGGATGGAGGCCAGCTGGGTGCCTTCCTCGCGAGCGGCCCCACCCAGCATGCCTACGCCAAAGAAGAGGGTTTGCTGGATGACCATGATGAGCAATGCGGGTATCAGGAAGCTGGTGAATCCGCCTCCCGGCACAAAAAGCTTCACGTCGTCGTACCCCACGGGGTTGACCAGTGTGTTGGCCTGCTGGCCGGTGATGCCCGTCAGGCCGTAGCGGGTGAATTCTATTTGTTTCATTTCGTCGAGCATGGCAAAGTTGGCTCCCATGAAGACGCTCTTGTAGTACAGGAAGGACGACATGTCACAGAACACCCCCACGCGGGCTGTCTCTAACTGGGCCAGCCGCTCGCCATAGTCTGAGGGGAAGTGGATGATTCCGTTTACCTTACGTCCGGCCATAAGGCGTTTGGCCTCGGCCATCGAGCCGGCCTCGAATCGCACTTCTATCTCTGGGGTGGCGTCCATTTTATGGATGAAGCGTTTGCTCTCTTTGCAGCGGGCATCGTCCACCACTGCCACAGGCACATCGTACAGATTTTCCTGCACGTAAATGCCATTGAAAATAAGGGGATAGCCCACTCCGGCCACAAAGAATATCAGAAGCACGCCTGTGTTGCCAAAGATGCGGCCCCATTCGGTCTGACACACTTCGGCTAGGTCTTCTAAAAACTGTTGGATGTTATGCAGCATTTTCATGGCTAAGTATCTGTTTTTTGATTCGACTGTTGGTGATCAGTGGCAGCAGGAGGAAGAGGACAAGAATGCACAGATGCCCATAGCTGTACGACAGCGGTAGCCCGAAAAGGGCTTCGTTCACATACACCAGATAGTTCTGCCGCAGAGGGAAGACGACACTCAAGGCCTGCAGGGGCCGCGCCATTCCGCTAACGGGATAGGTGAAACCCGACAGGGAGAATGCCAGGATGCCGTAGAAGGCGCTGAAGCAAATGGCATTGGTCATCTGTGGTATCAGTCCATATAGAAACACTCCTGCCGACATCATGGCCAGTACAAAAAGCACCGAGCAGAGGGCCAGTGTGAGGTAATGGCCCTGCATGGGGAATTGGCAGAAGCCGAAGAGCACCAAATTGCCCAAGAGCTGTAAGGCTATGAACCAGCAGGCATAGGGGAGCAGCTTGCCCACCAAGGCCACGCCTATTCGGCCATCGGCGGCGGCAAGCCACTCGCCGGCCGTCCCTTCGCGACTCTCCATGCCAATGCTGAAGACGGTGAGCAGTATCGCCATCAGGCCTAGGATGCCCGGCAGGATGGTTGTGAGCAGGTATGATTGGTAGTTGGCCATCGGGTTGCCCACCAAATGGGCATCGATTTCTATCGGCATGATCAGTCCCATTATTTGCTCTTCGCCCATGCCTTTTTTGCGCAGCACTTCTCGCTGCACTGCCCCTGCCGCCAGGTTACAGATAGTCATCAGCTGCTTGTAGCTGAGGGTGCCGCTTAATAAATAAGCATTGTTGGCATAGAGCACTACATGTGGTGCCTTGAACGCCAGCACATCGTTGTAGGTGCCGTGGGGAATGTGCAGAAAGGCGTATATCTCCTGTCGCTGCATGGCGGCCCGGGCTTCCTTATGGCTGTTGTATACCCGTGCCACGCGCACCCCCTGCGTGGCCTCGATCTCGTGGCAGAGGCGGCGCGAAAAATAGCTTCCGTCCTCATCCACTATGGCTATGGGCAGCTTCTGCGGCTGCCCATCCCGCATGAGGGTGAGGAAAAACAGATAAGAGAATGCTATGCCCAATGTGGCTAGAATGAGGTATCGTGGGTGCGCCTTTATGCGGGGCAGCTCTCTCCGCAGCACATTGGACAATTTATCAAACAACGTTTTCATTTATTATCGAAGAAGTATTTAAAGTAAAAGGTAAAAACTAAAAGGATGGGCGGAGTTGAGAATTGAGAATTGAGAGTTGAGAATTGAGAATTGGGTATGCTAAAAACGAAAAACTATAATCACTTTTAGTTTTTACTTTTAATAATGGCGGTCATGCCGGGGCGCAAGCCGGGGATTTCCTCCACGGGCACCATCCGCACGTCGAAGCTCTTCATGTCGTACTGACCGTTGTTTTTAGTGGCACGCCAGGTAGCATAGCTGGCCATGGCCCTGAGATATGTCACTCGTGCCTGATAGGTTCCGTCGCCCAGGGCCGGTATGGTCACCTCCACCACCTTGCCCACTTTCAGGTTGCCCAGCAGGTCTTCGCGTACGCTGAAGGTGAACCACATATCGCTCATATCCACAATAGACATCACGGGCGACCCTGTGCCAATAAGCTCAGTGCGTTTGGGGTAAATCTCCACCACCTCGCCGTCGCAGGGGGCGGTGAGGTATCGCTCTCCCATATACGACTGCACTTCGGCTATGGCTCCGTTGGCTTGGGCCACTAGGGCCAAGGCGGCCTCCTTGTCCTCTTGCTGGGCGCCTTCCAAAGCCATGTCGTACTGCGACTTGGCGGCATTGGCCGTTGCCACGGCAGCTTTATACTGGGCTTCCACTTCGTCGCGTTTCTGCGCAGAGACCACTTTTTTGTCGTAGAGTGACTGAACACGGTCCAACGACTTTTTGGTAATGTCGACTCCCACTTGTGCTTTTTGCCACATTTGGTAGGCGGCCGTTATCTGCTGCTGACGTGCTCCTTTTTTGGCCTTGCCGGCCTGAGCACTGGCGGCCGAACGGGCGGCCTGGGCTTGCTCCAGCTTGGCCGACACCTCGGGACTGTTGATGAACACCAGCGTGTCGCCGGCCTTCACCTGATCGCCCTCATGAACATAAAATTCTTCCACGCGGCCAGGCACCTTGCCCGAGACGCGGTATTCGGAGGCCTCGGCCTCACCCATCAGTACTTCTGGCTCAGGGCGCAGCACTATCAGCCCCACCACGGCCAGCACAACCACCACGGCGATAAGAACGCCGACACCTATCAACGACTGTTTCTTTGTATTTTCCATTTCTATTTATTTTATTGGGTTCTATAAATTCTAAACTCTAACATCAAACGTCTATTATTCTCCAATCCTGCCCATGGCCTGTTGCAGGTAGAGGTAGTCCATCTGCACCTCTATGCCGGCATCCAGCAACTCGCTGCTGGCCGACAGCCATGCCGTCTGAGCAGCCATCAGATCGCTGCTGCTTATCAAGCCCGACTTAAAGCTCTCTTCCGCCAGGCTAAGGTTCTCCTCGGCATGGGTGAGATTGGTCTGGCTGGCCATCAACTTGCGGTTGGCCACTTCCAACTCATAATTGAGTTTGTTCACCAGCAGCTGTATTTTGTCGCTGGCTTCTTCAATCAGGTACTGGACCTCGTTGCGCTGATGCTTGGCAGCCTTCAAGGCATAAACGGCGCTGGGGTGGCAGATAGGCACGTTCAGTACGGCTCCAACGGTAAACATGCCGCCAAATCCTTTGCTGTATCCGTTGTACAGGTTGGGATTGGTGACCAGATATGAACCCGTCACGGCCAGATTGGGCATCAAACCAGAGGCAGCAATGTGGACCGCCGACTTGGCCAATGCATCGCTCTTTTCCAATAGCTGTATCTCTCTGCTGTTGTTCAGCACCTGGCTCATGTCTATATTGCTCAAGGATTGTCGGTCCTGCAGTTCCAACGATTCTAGCACCAAATAATTGCCGTTGAGATCCAGCCCACACATCTGGTAGAGCAGCATCTTGGCCAATTGGAGGCCGCTGGTGGCCTTGGTCAGGCTCATTTGTGCCTCGTTGAGCTTCACGCGCACCTTGGTCAGGTCGGCCTCGGTGGCCATCTCCGCTTCTTTTAAGGCTTGCACATTCTGGTACATCGTATCCAACAAGTTCGCATACTGCTGTGCCAACTCCAGCTTCTTCTGCACAGAAATCACACGCCAATAGGCCTCGTCCACCTGCACCAGTATATCCGACTTGGCCTTGT
>CAMNJH010000188.1 GCA_946541275.1 uncultured Prevotellaceae bacterium | reverse complement strand
GTATCTTCGCCGATTTATCGGCAAAGATACGAAAAATCGAGCGCAGAACAAAACAAATTGCTGTTTTTTATGCCACGGCGTCACATAAACGACCGTGAATTGCCCGAAAAACGGGTTTATTGACACATGATAGGGATTTTCCCCCCTTAAATTAGGGAAAATCCTTTGCGGGAATGCGAAAAAAGCAGTTACTTTGCACCAGAAACAAACAAAAAGCATGTAAAACCATTCAAAAGTTTACGATTATGAAGAAGATGATGTTTACCCTGTTTGCCATGCTGACGATAGCAGCATCAGCAAGCGCCATGTCTTATGAGCAGGCACGCAACGAGGCTCTTTTCCTGACGGACAAGATGGCCTACGAGCTGAACCTCACCGATGCTCAGTATGAGGCAGCCTACGAGATAAACCTCGACTATCTGATGGGCGTCACCAGCCAGTATGACGTATTCGGCCCATACTGGGAGCGCCGCAACCTGGACCTGAGCTACATACTCTTCTCCTGGCAGTGGGACGTCTTCCGTGCAGCCACCTACTTCTATCGTCCTCTGTACTGGAACGCTGGCTACTGGCACTTCGGCATCTATGCCCGCTACCCCCATCGTGACTATTTCTACTTCGGTCGTCCACACTTCTACGTGAGCTATCGTGGCGGACACAGCTGGAGGATGAACGGCGGACACAGCTACTACGAGGGCCGTCGCGACTTCTACCGCCCCAGCAATCGCACCCGCGACCAGCACTTCGGCATGCGCAACGGCTGGGACCGCGGTGACTATCGCAACAATGGCGGCGGGCATCACAGCTCAACCCACATCACGGGTGGAAATCCCAACGGACAGCGCCAGCCGGGTGGATTCGGCAGCAACCGTGGTGGCAATAACAACGGTGGTCAGCCACAGGGCAACTACGACCGTCCACAGCGCAACGACGGCCAGCCGCAAGGCGGGTTCCGCAGTCGCTCAGTAGGAAGTGGCAACGATGTCATTCAGCGCAATGCCAATGGCGAGACTTTCGGTGGCAGCCGCACAGGCAGCGGTACCTTTGGAGGCAGCCGCATGGGCGGTGCTGTAGAGCGCGGTAACGGCACGCTGAATCAGAACGGTGGCAGCTTCAATCGTAGCGGTGGTCCCGTCAACCGGGGCACTGGCAGCTTCAACCAAGGTGGCGGCAGCCGCGGTGCTGGCTCGATGAACCAAGGCGGTGGTGGCACTCGCAGCACTGGAGGCACCATGACTGGCGGCAGCCGTGGTGGTGGCAGCGGAAGCATGGGCGGCGGAGGCGGCAGCCGCGGTGGAGGCAGCAACAGCCACGGAAACTTCGGAGGCGGACGCCGCTAAGCAACAACCCCTCATACCATACCTATCAGCTCAGTGGGACAGGAAAAATCCCACTGAGCTTTTATCGTACTTAGCCCCCCTTCAGCCCGGCACAGGGGCCAAAGAGCACAGCCTGCGAAAAAAGCTAGAAATAATCATGTAAACATTTTGTCGTTCCAGTTTTTTTTGCTATCTTTGCCGCAAATAACAATTATTATTCACTAACCATTTCTCTATGAACAGAAAGTTGATACTAGCGGCGATGGCGCTCTGTGCTGCTCCTGCACTCTGGGCTCAGGAAGTAGACTCCCTGGCCCTGGACGTTCAGAACGAGCAGGCATTCACCTTCACCGAAGCACAGTTGGGTGAGGACGACGACGTGACGCAGAACGTCACCATCATCTCTTCCAACCGCAACGTGTATGCCAGCGAAGTGGGCTACCGCTTCTCGCCAGCACGCTTTAAATACCGCGCCTTCGGGGCCAAGTATAACGACATCTACATTAATGGCAACCCCGTCAACGATGTCGAGCGCGGTGAGTTCCGCTACAGCTTCGTAGGCGGACTGAACAACCAGACGCGTTCACAGGAGGCTTCGCTTCCCTTTGAGGACAACACCTTCTCCATGCCGGGAATGGGCGGTTCGAACAACTACAATTTCCGTCCCTCCAGCTTCGCCACGGGACAGCGCGCTTCTATTGCCGGTGCCAACCGCAACTACAACACGCGCGTGATGTACACTTATAATACAGGCGTGCAGGAAAACGGCTGGGCCTTCACGGGAAGCCTTACCTACCGCTGGGGCAACGGCATTGGCTTCGTTGAGGGTACGAGCTACAATTCACTCAGCTACTTCCTCGGTGCCGAGAAGCTCATCAACGAGCAGCACTCACTGTCGCTGGTCACCTGGGGCAACCCCACCGAGCGTGGCACGCAGGCTGCCTCGACCGATGAGATGTACTGGATTGCCAACGACCGGCTCTACAACAGCGTGTGGGGCTATCAGGACGGCAAGAAGCGCAACTCGCGCATCGTGAAGGATTTTGCTCCTGCTGCCATGCTGACCTGGGACTGGAAGCCCAACCACCAAACCAAACTGGTGACCACGCTGCTGGGCAAATACTCTATGTACAGCAGCAGCCGACTGAACTATAACAACTCCACCAACCCTGCTCCCGACTATTACTCAAGCATGCCCAGCTATTACTTCGACGTCTACGCGCCCTTCGACGGCGACCGTGATGAACAGGCCCTGGCCAACTGGCAGGCAGCCTACAACTATCTGTCAGCAGCCAAGGAGAACCGCCAAGTGCAGTGGGACCGCATGTTCTATGCCAACAAGATGGCCATGCAGCAAGGCTCAGACGCCATGTACTACCTGCAGCGCTATCATGACGACCAGCTCTCGCTGTCGTTTTCCAGCTATCTGGACAAGCAACTGGGCAGCAGCTCCACGATGCATGCCGGACTGCAGCTATCGACCAACAAGGGTATGCACTACCAGACCATGGACGACTTGCTGGGCGCCACCTCGTTCCACAACGTAAACACCTACGTGGTGAAGAACTATGGCGAGAACTCGTACCAGACGCAGTACGACCTCAACCACCCCAATCAGAGCGTGAAGAAGGGCGACCGCTTCGGCTATGACTACAACATCTACGTGAACAAGGCCCAGCTCTGGGCTGGCTACACTACCGACGTGGAGTTTGCCCACTTCTTTATTAATGGGCGCGTGGCCGGAACCACCATGCAGCGCCAGGGCAACATGTGGAACGGTCTGGCCATAGGCAACTCATTCGGGAAGAGCGGCACCGCCAAGTTCCTGGATGGTGGCGGCAAAGCCGGCGCACACCTCAACCTGGGCAAAGGCTATGCCATGATGCTCGGCGCCGGCTATGAGCTGAAGACTCCCGCTGCCCGCACCGCCTTCAAGGCCGCCCAGGTGAACAATGACTTCGTGCGCGACCTGAAAAACGAAAAGGTGTTCTCAGCTGAGGTGGGCTACCAGATGACCAATGCCTGGATGAAGCTGAACCTGAACGCCTATTACAGCCATCTGGACGATGTCACTGAGCAGTCAATGTACTACATGGACGACCGCCGCTCGTTCACCTATGTTTCGCTCTCAGGCATTGAGAAGGAATACTACGGCGTGGAGCTGGGTGCCAACTTCAGGCTGACCGAATGGCTGAACCTGAAAGCGCTGGCCACCGTGAGCGATGCCAAGTATACGAACAATGCCGACGTAGCCTATATGCTTTCCGAGGACGGAATGACCTACAATGACCGCGTACACAGTGAGGGCATGCGCGAAGGCTGCACACCGTTGTCGGCTTACAGCCTCGACCTCAGCTACCATGCCAACGGCTGGTACATTGACCTCATAGGCAACTACTACGACCGCATATACCTTTATTATACGCCCGTGACGCGCTATGAAGGGCGCCTGAAGTACAACAACGACGGCACCGCCAAGGACTACTCTACCCTTCCCGACCAAGCCAAAGGTCACGGGGGCTTCATGCTCGATGCCAGTATTGGCAAGCAGTACTATCTGAAGCATGGGCGCCGCATAGGCTTCAACCTGATGCTGACCAACATACTGAACAACATGAGCATCGTCACCGGCGGACGCGAGCAGAGCCGCACAGACGTCGACGAGAACGGCGAGAGCATACGCACCTATTCCTTCCAGAACAGCCCCTACAAGTTCTATGCCAACGGAACAAACGGCATGCTGATGATCAACTACTATTTCTAACACATTGAATTGAACAGTATGAAGACAAGAAACATAAAGAATCTTCTGTGGTGCTGCCTGGCCGTATTCAGCATGACAGCAGCCACGGCCTGCCAGGGCGACTGGGACGAGCCTTCGTTCATCAACAACATTCCCTATGGCAACAACGCCATCACTGAAGACGGAATCATCACCATTGCCGAGCTGAAGGCTAAATACCCCAATGTGTTCGCCTCGACCGATCAGAACAAGCAGATTACGGAGAACATCAAGATTCGAGGCCGCGTCACCGGCAACGACCTGGGCTCCAATCTCTATAAGCAGTTTGCACTGCAAGACGAGACTGGCGCCATCATCGTGGCCGTCAACCAGAGCGGCATGCACGGATTCCTGGCTGAAGGGCAGGAAATCATTATCGACCTGAAAGGCCTCTACATCGGTGGTTACCGCAAGCAGCCCGAGATTGGGCAGCCCTACAACGGCACCTCCATCGGCCGCATGAACAAGGAACTCTTCCAGAAGCATTATAAGTATGTGGGGCAGCCCGATGCC
>CAMNJH010000187.1 GCA_946541275.1 uncultured Prevotellaceae bacterium | reverse complement strand
TCGAAAGACAACAGATTTACAGTCTGCCCCATTTGACCGCTCTGGAAACCTCCCAGTATTTTTGCTTTACCTCGAGCCTCTTGCTCTTGGTGTTCCCCATCTTTGAGCCTCTTGTCGGATTCGAACCAACGACCCCGAGATTACAAATCACGTGCTCTGGCCAACTGAGCTAAAGAGGCTTCTTTAAGCAGCCGTTCTCGTCTCAGACTTACGACCTGTTGGAAAACGGCTGCAAAGTTACGACTTATTTTTTAATTACCAAAATTTTTGGGGACTTTTTTTAGTAATTTCTCGATTTTTCTTTAATTTTCTGCAGTTGTACCCTCAACGAATCGACGCAAAGGTCAATTCCCTCCTCAAAAGTGTCGTTCACTTTCTCTACGTGCAGCGGAGCATTGCCCGGCATGGTAACCGTGATACTGGTCTCCTTGTTCTGGGCGGTAGCGGGTTTCACAACTTTCAATTGCACCTCTACTTTCTGTATATCTTCGTACGATTTTTCTAACTTGGCGACCTTCTTCTCGATGAACGCCTCTAACTTCTCGGTAGCGTCGAAGTGAATCGACTGAATCTTAATTTCCATAGTTACCTCCTGTTTTTATTAAGTTAAACTATAAGGTCAGCCCCTAGGGTGGGCATCTTTGTAAACTCGTCTCAGCTGTTCAAACGTGGTATGCGTGTATATCTGCGTTGTTTCCAGGCTCTCATGACCCAGCAGCTTCTGCACGCTTTCCAGTCCGGCGTCGTGGTTTAGCATGGCAGTGGCAAACGAGTGCCTGAGCACATGCGGCGACCGTTTCTTCATCGTGGTCACCTTTGAAAGATTCTTCCTAACCACATAGTACACCTGCAAACCTGTCATCCGCGAACCGTCCTTTTCCACGAAGAGAGCGTCATCACTACGCTCCACCTCGGCATCGCGCACCTCCATGTAGTGGTGCAGCTGTTCTGCCAGCTCCTCCCCGAAGGGCACAATGCGCTGTTTGTTCCTTTTGCCAGTCACTTTCAGCTGTCCGGCTGCGAAATCCACGTCAACATCATTCAGTCCCGTCAGCTCACCGCGTCTCAGGCCTGCGTCATAGAGTAATATTAATATTGTTCGTGCGCGAACATCTAAGAAATTATCACCCCATTCTTCCTGGTCCAGCAGCCTGTCCATTTCGTCTTCACGCATGAACTGCGGCAACGGTTTGCGCTTTTTCGGCCCTGTCAGGCTGTGTGCCGGATCGTGACTCACCAGATTCCTGGCCAGAGCGAAGCGGTAGAACGAGCGCAGCGCCGAAAGACCCGTATTGACAGTCGAGGCAATGTTACCCCGATCCATCAGGCTCTCCATCCATCCCCGGATGACGTCAGCATCCACCGATGCCCAATCGAGCCCAGAGTCTAGAGACTGAAAATAAGCCTCAAAGTCGCGAAGACTTATCTCATAGCGCCCGACGGTCTGCTCACTGCGGTTCCGTTCATAGCGCAAATAGTTGAGAAATTGGTCAACCACGCTTTTCGGCAACGAATTTACGGAAATTATTTGAAACTACCAAATATTTTGAGGATTTTTTTAATTTTCCTCAGCTGTACGGAGCTGCTGCACGTAAATGGCGTGCTCCATCTTCAGGCGCTTCAATACAGAGGGCTTGTTGAACTGCTGACGGCGACGGAGTTCCTTCACGACACCAGTCTTTTCAAACTTTCTCTTAAACTTCTTGAGGGCCTTCTCGATGTTTTCGCCTTCTTTTACGGGTACGATAATCATACTGTTTTTTGACTTTAAATGTTTAATTGTTATACTTCATTTTGCATACTTCGGCACTAGCGTACACGAATTGCAGGTGCAAAGGTACAACTATTTTGCGAAACTGCCAAGTTTTTTACAAAAATTTATTAAGAAAGCCTATCATTCTGGCTGTCACCAGCTTCACTCCATCGCGGTTCAGGTGATAACCTGTGTTGAAAGCCAGGCTGTCGGGCACGGTCATCATCTCTGGCGACAACTGATATGGATACCCTATGGAGGCCAGGGCCAGGCCTATGGCATCACTATACGAGCTGCCCAGGCACGAGCTGGTGCAGGCCGGTGGCATCATCAGCACCCTGGCGCCCTTTCCCTCATACGCCTTCAGCACATCGGCCAGCCATCGAACGAAATCCTGCCTTACGGGCCGCGTCTCCCTTTTCGCAGTTGGATGATACGCTCTGCCATCGCAGTACCAGTGGCTCACCTCGTCGCCATAGTCATTGAATCCGCTGGCCACATAGCTGAACTGCCCCCTTTCCGGCTGCGGAGTGTCAAAGCTATGTCTGACGGGATAGAGCAGCAGACGCTTCAGGTGACTCAAAGCCAGCATCGGCAAGCCCGCCAGAACCGCTTCCCATTCGCTCATCGTCAGCTGCCCCACATTCCGCCAGCCCGTGGCCGTCATCAGCTTCGGCATGGTCTCCTTGTTGCAGGTTTCCTCAAAGAATGCATCATATTCTATCTGAAATACCACCAGGTCGCCCATTCTCACATACTGCAAGGCGTCCTCCACAGGATAGCGTGAGCCAATGCCGCCGTGCAGGCCGAAGTTCACCACGCGGCAGTGCAGCGAGTCGCCGATGGTTTTTGAATCGAGGGCGAAGGCGGTGTTACTGCCTCCCATGAAAATCAGCCTTGGCGACGGTGTCCGCTCCAGCAACTCCACCTTGTGGTTATACTCACGCAGATACTGGTTATGGTCGGCCGGCACACCGCAGATCAGCAACACATGCACGCCCACGAACAGCAGGAAGAGTCCACACATCTTTTTCAGGAATCTTTTCATACACCGTAATCTTCAGAACTGGAAATAGATGAATGCCGACTGCGACCCTGCCAGGGCAATGGTCAGCATGGCCATCACCACATAGAATCCATAGCGCAGGGCGCCGATGCGCCCCGCCACCATGCAGTCAATATGCTCCAAAGCGTGGGCTTTGCTTCTGTTTCTCCATTCGCAGACCAGCATCACCACGATGCCTCCAACAGCCGTAGCAAATGCCGACGGCAGCATGCCCAGTGCCATCATGGCCTGGGCTGGATGCAGCAGCGAACCGTCACAGAGGTGGTGCAGGTAGCCCATGGCATCGCCCAACGTCGGGGCCCGGAAGATGACCCAGCCCACAACCACCAGAGCGAAGGTTAGCACAGCCCCCGCCAGCCCCCCACCCTGACGCCTGCGCTTGCTGCCCATGGCCAGTCGCCACAGGCATAGCAGCAAGGCGTGGTAGAGTCCCCACCCTACGAAGTTCCAGGCCGCCCCATGCCAGAGCCCGCTGATGGCCCACACCACAAAGATGTTGCGCAGTGTTCTGGCCGTGCCCTGCCTGTTGCCACCCAGGGGGATATAGACATAGTCGCGCAGCCACGTCATCAGCGAGATGTGCCAGCGCCGCCAGAAGTCGCCGATGTTCTGAGCGAAGTAGGGATAATCGAAGTTGCGCATCAGGCTGATGCCGAACAGGCGGGCGCAGCCCACGGCAATGTCGGAATAACCTGAGAAGTCGCAGTATATCTGGAAGGTGAACAGCAGGGCGCCCACCAGCAGCACCGGCGCTGGCTCGGCGCCATAGCCGGCCCATGCCATGTCCACCACGACGGCACAGTTGTCGGCTATGACCATCTTCTTGAAGAATCCCCACAGCATTTGCCTACAGCCATCCACCGCCTGCCCGTAGTCAAACCTGCGTGACTGTGCAAACTGGGGCAGCAGTCGGCTGGCGCGTTCTATAGGCCCCGCCACCAGCTGGGGGAAGAAGCTGATGTAGGCAAAGAAGGCCACCACGTCGTGCGTGGCCCTGATGGTTCCGCGATAAACGTCGATGGTGTAGCTCAGTGCCTGGAAGGTATAGAAGCTGATGCCCACGGGCAGCACCACATTTAGCGTTACCCAGTCAGTCCTCAGGCCCATCCACCCCAACAGTCCTAGCAGGTTTTCCGCAAAGAAGTTGAAGTATTTGAACACCCCCAGAATCAGCAGGTTCAGCGTCACATTGACAGCGCACACCTGCTGTTGCCGCCTCCTGTTGTCAGCCAGGTGCTCCATCAGCAGGCCGCTGCCATAGCTCAGCAGCGACGTCAGGAAAATCAGTCCCAGGAAGCGCCAGTCCCACCAGCCATAAAACACATAGCTGGCCATTACCAGCAGTGCGTTCTGCCATCGGCGCCAACGCATCAGCTGCCAGTAGAGCAGGAACACCACAGGCAGGAAAATCAGGAACACAAGTGAATTGAACTGCATAGCATTGTTTACAAACAGATGTCTGTACTTAACCAGAAGTACAGTGCATTATCACACATTATTTATATTATTATGCAACATTTGCAATTACTCTTTTTCTCTGCTCAGTCAAATGAGCCAGTTCTCTATTGAGTGAGTATAGTGCTCGGCACATCGAATAATGTTTGCCTTTTTTATACAGTTTTGATGCTGCAAATTTAGGAATATACGCAAAATGCTCCAAATAATCTTGGGGAAAAATGGTAGACAAAAATAGACAAAATGCACTTTTCGCCAATAAACAGCGCCTCTTAATGTTCAAAATCACCTCACTTTTGCTCCTAAACGCTCTTCAGGCTGTATATACACTGAGCACAAAGAGTCTTACAATCACTCTGTGCCCTCCGTGCCCTCTTGTGGCGGATTAAGACAA
>CAMNJH010000186.1 GCA_946541275.1 uncultured Prevotellaceae bacterium | reverse complement strand
ACCTGCTCGACCCTGGCATCACTCTGCAGGAAGTGTTGGTCAACTAATTTATTATTCAGTTCCTAAGACGAACATGCGAATGGATGGCCTCACGCGCACGCGCGTAATATTGGGGCAAAATAAAGTGCTACAAGTGCTACTGACAGTTGTAATAGCTTGGAACACAGTGTTTTATGGGTGCATCTTGACTTTTGGAAAATGCTACTGGAAAAGCTACTGGTAGGGGTGAGCTGCTACCAGTACATTTGTGTGCATTTGTGCTGAAATGAGACATACAGAAAAGTCGGGCCCGACTTTTCTGTATGTCTCATCGGGAAATTTTCATGCGGCGTCGACTTTTCAAAAAATGGCGTCGACTTTTTGAAAAATCTCGTCGACTTTTTGAAAAATCTCGCCTCCGTTTTGAAAAATCTCGCCGCCCTTTTGTGACTTGGACGTGTAGGGGACTCATTGGTAGCACCAGTAGCATTATCGGTAGCACTTCTGATAGGTCAATTTGCACCCGTAAACACCAAAATTCCAGATAGTTAGCGCCGCCGGTAGCACTTGTAGCACTTTCCTTCGCTGATATTTACGCGCGCGCATAGGGAGGGCGGGCGGAGTGTGCAGAGCCCACGGAGCCTGATAATCACTCTGTGCCCCCTCCGTTGTGAAATAAAGTGTTCAGAAGGGGCCTTCATGTAAGATAATTACTTTTTCCGCAAAATAATGCTTGGATTTAAGAAAAGTTTTGTAACTTTGCACCAAATAGTAATAATATCTAAAAAACTTAACACTAAAACTATAGGATTTATGATAACGATAAACGTGTTAAAAAGACGATGGGCAGTGGCGTTGCTGCTGTTCATGATGGTATGGGTCATGCCGGGAGTAGCTTTGGCTGACGATGGCTTGTTCGACTCTCCCACTCAGGCGTTCACATGGTATTCAAAAGGATCGGGCATCATTCATCTGAAACTGATGACCACCAATGCCAGTCCCTATCGTACGCTGCATAGAGCCACCTACGGCCTGCGCGATGAGAACGGAAACAAAACCAATGTGTTCTACGTTGGTGAAAAATCCAGTAACAGCGGGTATGTGACTTCTCAATTCAAGAACATGTCGGAAAACTCGTTGTTGTTCCTTACCAACGATACACAGTTGCGGCCCTATTGCCTGATTACTGGGGGGCAGGAGCAGCAGCATGATGCTACGCGAAACGGCAAAGATGACGCGTATGTTGAAATGGACTGGTATTACCCTGTGGCCTATGCGGGCAAGAAATTCACGTTCTATGTGGAAGCTTTCCTATATAATGACGGTAAAGAAGGGGCGTACAATAAGGACCTGGGCACGATGGCGTTTGACGAAATAATGTTTAGTACCTATGATCCAATATTCGGTATGGATGATGGTGATGCGGGGATGATACAGATGCCCGTGGTGAGCGATCATGTGATTAACTGGATTGAAGCGAAGTACAAGAAATCCGATGGCGAGCAGGCTGAGCTGCGCTACTTCAGCAGTAAGGAACAAGGTATATTCACATCCACCCAGAAGGTGACGCTGACAGGCGAGCCTCAGAGCTACACATTTGAGTTCTGATGTGGATAATGCATATTCATGATGGGCAATATCAAGATAAGGAAGGGAGTCTTCGACACCAAGCTAGAACTGGAACATGCAGGAGTAAAGGCCGGATTCCCATCCCCTGCTGATGATTATATCCATGAGACGCTGGACTTCAACCGCGACTACATTCGTCATCCTGAAGCTTCGTTCTATGGCGACGTGGAAGGTGACAGCATGAAGGATGCAGGAATCTTCAATGGTGACAGGGTCATCATTGACCGTGCCGTGGAGCCACACAATGGTTCTATTGTCGTGGCTTTCTGGAACGGTGAGTTTACCATGAAGTACCTCGATCTGACTCATAAGGCAAAAGGCTATATAGAGTTGAAACCTGCTAATCCCGACTATCCTGTGTTCAGAATAGAGGCGGGTGATTCGTTTGAGGTGTGGGGCGTGGTTATTCACTTGATCAGGACATTTGAAACCCTGTAAGGAATGTACGGAATAGCAGATCTGGACAATTGCTATGTGAGTTGTGAGCGTGTCTTCAGACCCGATTTGAAGGACAAACCCGTGGTGGTGTTGTCGAACAATGACGGTATGATTGTAGCTCGTTCCAATGAGGCAAAGGCGATGGGGATCCAGGACTGCACACCCTATTTTGAACTGGCTCAGAAGTTCCCTGGACAGAAGATAGCTGTCTTCTCGTCGAACTATGAGCTGTATGGCGAGCTGACAGGCCGTGTCATTAGCATCATCAGCAAGGAAGCCCCCGCTTATTTCCGCTATAGCATTGACGAATGCTTCATGTACCTTGATGGCATTGACCAGGACAAGTTGCAGAAATGGGGCGAGAATCTGTATAAACGGGTTAAGCGCGAGGTGGGGATGCCCATCAGCATCGGATTGGCTCCCAACAAGACGCTAGCAAAGATTGCCTCGAAGTTGGCGAAGAAGTTTGTCGTCTATCGTCATTGCTGCATGATAGACGATGACTATAAACGCGAAAAGGCGCTTGAGTGGTGCCCCATTGAGGATGTGTGGGGCATCGGCCGGCGATATGCCGCCAGACTTCAGTCGCTGGGATGCAGGACGGCCCTCGATTTCGCCAGGCTTCACCGTGACTGGGTACAACTGACGTTCAATAACATTAATATTGTACGTACATGGCAGGAGCTGAACGGCGAGGATGTAGTGCCAAATGAGGAGTTGGCTAAGAAGAAGTCAATCTGTACTAGCCGTTCCTTCAATGGCATGATTAGTGACTATGAAACCCTGCGCACACACGTAGCCAACTATGCATCACGCTGTGCTGAGAAGTTGCGAATACAGAAAACCGTAGCCTCCATTGTGGGTGTTTTCGTCAATACCAATGCTTTCCGTGAAGATTTGGCACAATACTGGAATTTCCAGGAAACCCGCCTGATTACTCCCACCAACAGCACCATCTCCATCGTACAAGCGGCCAGTGACGTGCTGAGAGGTATCTTTCGGGAAGGCTATCAATACAAGAAAGCTGGAGTCATTGTGATGGGCATTACGCCAGACTCACCGCTGCAGCAGGACTTGTTCGACCTGAATGCCGAACAAATACAGAAGATGCGCCGTCTGGACGAGGCCGTTGACCGCATCAATCGAATGAACGGAACAGAGACTATAGTCATAGGATCTCAACAGTATGCGGACAAGACGGCAAAAGGCAAGTCTGTCGCGTTTGCCGATGTCATTAAGCGGAATTTCAAGAGCAAGAACCCTACCACCCGTTGGAGTGACATTATTCATTTGAAATGATAAGGCGCAGGGTAGATAATCAGTAAAAATGGTAACAGAATCCGTAATTGGTGTACAGGCCGTTTGCAGATTCTTTTGTAATTTTGCAGTCGAAACAAAGAACATCAACAATCATTGTATAAGTTAATATGAAGAGAATCGTAATCATGATGGCAGCACTATTGGCAATGGGCCTCAGTGTCTGCGCACAAACAAAACAGGAAAAGAAAATGAAGACATTGGTAGCTTATTTCTCTGCATCTGGAGTTACTGAAGGCGCAGCCCAGCAGTTGGCCGAGGTGACTGGTGGCGTCCTGCACAAGATTCAGCCTGAAAAACCATATACGGAAGCTGATCTTGATTGGCGCGATAAGCAAAGTCGCTCAACACTGGAAATGAAGGACAAGAAAAGCCGTCCGGCAATCACAGGCAAACTGACGAACATGGCCGACTATGATGTGGTGTATGTTGGATTCCCCATCTGGTGGTACACGGCGCCGACCATCATCAACACATTCATGGAAGCCTATGACTTCAAGGGTAAGACGGTCATCCCCTTTGCGACTTCAGGCGGTAGCAGCATCAAGAAAGCCTGCGAAGACTTGAAAGCTTCCTATCCTGACATCAACTGGAAGGAAGGCAAATTGCTCAACAGACTTTCCAAGAAAGACTTGGAGACTTGGGTAAAAGGATTGTAAATAGTGAGAATTGTCCGTGCCAGCCTTGGCACGGACGATTCATTTTAGGGAGCTTGTTCAAATGAAGGCTTTCAACTTCTCCACTACTTCTTTATCGGCTGGCAACCACTTCACGCAACCTAGCTCATTTTTTGAAAGCCACTTTGCCGCTTCATGCTCATTCAGGTGCAATGCCTCCGACAGTAGCGAACAGAGGAAGCAATGCATCGTTAAATGGAATTTTGGGTAGTCATACTCCACAGTGCAAAGAAGCTCATCCACACTGATTTCTGTTGACAGCTCTTCACGAATCTCGCGCTTCAGTGCCTCCTCCGGTGTCTCCCCAGCTTCCATCTTACCGCCAGGGAACTCCCACCAGTCCTTCCAGTCGCCATATCCCCTTTGGGTGGCGAATATCTTATCTCCTTTGCGAATAATCGCAGCTACAACTTCTATTTGTTTCATTATCCTACAGCCTTTTTCTAGGCCTTATCCAAAACAATTCCACAACGTCACATACTTTCTCTACATCTTCAACAGAAAACCTGTCAAAGTGAACACCGGCATCGTGTACTCTCCTGTATAGGCATACAAGAATAATTATAAAACCGAACTGTTCTCTTTGTGTAAAAGTCGGCTTACTTCACCTCCTCGAAAACGACTTTAACTGACTATCAATGCGTTAGCACTGGATGTTGCACACATGTCG
>CAMNJH010000185.1 GCA_946541275.1 uncultured Prevotellaceae bacterium | reverse complement strand
AGGTACGAACTTTTTCAACACCAAGCAAACTTTTCAGCAACTTTTTTCAATATGACAGAAAGATTTTCGGGATTGTTTACAAAAAAGAGGCTTTATATACATTATTATATAATATAGGAGAGGCTTTTTTCTCTAAAAGCACTGCTCACATCCTTTGGATATGTTGGCTGTTTGCATCCGGTAAAAAGCTATCGAGCTGGACCAAAAAAAGAAGGAAATGATATATTAGAGGTCAGCCATACCCTCCTTCTCCTTTTACGCGCGCGCGTATATATCGCGCGAGAGAAGGTGCTACAAGTGCTACCCGCGATGCTAACCAGCTGATGTTGTGCTGCTTACGGGTGCATATTGGTCTCTTCGAAGTGCTACCGGAAATGCTACAAGTGCTACCGGTGAGCCCCCGACCTGTCCGTTCCACAAAAGGGCGGCGGGATTTTCCAAAAAGTCAACGAGATTTTTCAAAACGGCGCCGCCGTTTTTCAAAAAGTCGACGCCATTTTTTGAAAAGTCGGCGCCGCATGAAAAATTCCCGATGAGACATACAGAAAAGTGGAGCCCGACTTTTCTGTATGTCTCATTTCTGCACAAAAACGCCTATATGTGCAATTGGCATTCCATCCCTACCAGTAGCATTTTCAGTAGCATTTTCAAAAAGCCAATATGCACCCACAAGACGCTGTGATTCAATGCATTATAGTAGACGGTAGCACTTGTAGCACTTTCATTCGTCCTATATATAACGCGCGTGCGCGCAAAGCTGTATGTTCCACACTTTGTGCCAAAAGCTATATCATTACCAAAAAGAAAGTGCCGAATCTTGAAGAATTCAGCACTTATATTAATCAGTTCATCTACGACTATCACTCGCGACGCCCCAGAATGCGCAGCAAATATATGAAAAGATTGATGAAGTCGAGATACAGCGACAAAGCGCCAAGCAGTGCGTACTTCTGCATTGTTTCACCAGCATCGGGAGCCATTATACACATGTTCTTAATTTTCTGCGTATCATAAGCAGTGAGTCCTACAAAGATCAGCACACCGACATAGCTAATAATCATATCGAGTGGTCCGCTCTTCACAAACAAATTCACCACGGTGGCTATGATAAGTCCAAAGAGTGCCATCATGAGCAGTTTCCCCCAGGACGTGAGGTCACTCTTGGTAGTGTAGCCATATATGGACATGGCCGCAAAAGTTCCTGCCGTGATAAAGAACGTCGTGGCAATGCTTCCTGTGGTGTACACCAGGAATAATGACGAAAAGAATGCTCCGTTAATGACAGAGTATAGCACAAACATCAGTGTGGCAACTGGCAAGGACAGCTTATTAATGGCAGCCGTCACTCCAATTACGAGAGCGAACTCAGCAATGAGAAGTCCCCAAAAGACAGCCTTATTTCCGAAAAGGACTGACAGGATAGCCGGACTAGTAGCCACAATATAGGCTGTAAAACCAGTAATGGCCAAAGCCAGGGCCATCCACACATATACCTTACGCATCAATGCGGGAAACACAGCAGACACTTCAGATTCACGCGTAGAAGCTGTCTGAAAATTCAAATTCTGGAAATCCATAATCTTTTTACATTAAAGTTTTAAAACACGCGGCAAAAGTACAAAAAAAACGCGAAACTCAATAAAATATAACAATTATTTAGTTTGTTGTAATCTTTTTTCACTTTTTGCGCCAGGTATCTCAAAATCTAAAGTCGAGTTCCACATCAACGAAATTGTAATTATTGTGTCCCAAGCGTTCGTTCACCCGGGCATACTCAGCATTGAGCTGCAGATTCTTAGTAAAGAAATAGTTCAAGCCTACTTCATACATTGTCTTCGAGGAAGCCCATTCCTTGGACTGGCGATAGAGATTGTAACGAGCCTTGGCATGCAGTTTGCTCTTCACCACTGGCACGATGCCGAATGCATAGAAGCCATCAGCCTTGTCGCCCAGTGCAGCGTTGGCTCCCATGCCCTGGCTGTGCACATACTCAGCACGGAAAGTGTATTGATCCTTATCGTATTCAGCTGAGAGAGCATAACGGTTCTTGTTACCTACAGCAACACAAGAGCCCGTCCATCCGAAAGCACCAATACGTACCCCCTCAACAGGCATGATCCACAAGCCACCGATGATATCCTTACGATTGTCCTTGTCTCTGGCATTGATACCCTCTCCATTATAGACACCTACCTGATAGTGCAGCAGATTTCGCCCAGAGGCCAGTTTCAGTACATCACCCTGTACCTGCAGACCCATATCGCGTCCACCTGAAGACTTCTCGCCTGTTCTGTCACCAAACCCCACCAGGTTATTGATGACCATGGCATAGGAATACCAGCCCTGCGTGATGGGATGCGTGGGGTTCTCAAAGGTGAATGCACGCTTGAACTGACCCACCTTCACACGGAATGCCTTGTACTTAGACCACTCTGTGTACAGGTCAACCAACTGGACAGTAGGATTGCCTGGGCCAGCATTGGAAGTACCCTGTATCTGCACACGCCAGTCGAAATCATTGATTTTTCCGTCCATAATCATACGCATCAGACGGAGATTGAACGCGTTTTCCTCTGCGTTCTTCTTATCATTTGCCTGATACTGCAACATGCCATAGCCACTGAATTTAAAATTGTCATACCATTTCTTCTCCTGTGCATTAGCAGTCAGGGCCACGGCAAAGAATGCCATGAATAAAGCTTTTCTCATCATTTCTATTTGTTTTATTGGTTAATATTAGCGATGTTTTGGAGTAGTGCACTCATTGACCAGATACACAATACTCATATAAGGTATTCCTGTATTCGTCTGCAATCCAATCTCACAGGTACGACTGTTGGAATAGCCTACTTCTATGTGATTCTCCTCGATTTGAGGACGCAGTTTCCTCAATGCATATTTATTCATCTCGGGGAAGGTGAATCCGCGGTCACCAGCGAATCCGCAGCAACCGACGCCCTCGGGCAGATAGACATTGTCAGAACAAAGGCGTGCCAAGGCTATGAGGTCGTCGGCCACTCCCATTTCGCGGGTAGAGCAAGTCAAATGCAGCGCAATCCGTCGGTCGGTCTTGTGGAAAACCAGCCTATCAACCAAATAGGTCATGATGAACTCGGCAGGCTCGTAGAGTTTCATCTTCCTCATCACTTTCTTCATTCTATGCAGACATGGACTCTGTGCACAAAGAACGGGATAGCGTCCCTGCTCGGATGCCTTCCATAGCGCTTGTTCCAATTCGGCACTCTTCCGGTCGGCAATGTCAAGCATGCCCTTGCTTTCCCAAATCTGTCCGCAACACATTTTCTCCATGCCTTCAGGGAAGATCACCTCATAACCCGCCTTATGTAACAGGGCACAGACTTCATCTACCAGCGGGCGCTTCACAGGCGACTCCTTCGACAAGCCCATAGTCTGGTTGATGCAACTGGGGAAATAGACCACTTTCAGCTGGCTTCCCTCTGCATGTTCATGATGAGGAATTGCAGTTTCAATAATCAGCTTTGTGATGTCAGACTGCTTAGGCTGCCGCTTTTTCTTCGGCATGGCCGTAGTCCAGAGAGGCAGTCCCATCTTATTCATGCCGCGGCAGACATTGGTCATCAGCTTTGAACCGAGCGTAACATGCCCTAGATGAGCCACATCCAGCACGACACGCAATCCTGACTTAATACCCGCCATGTGGTTGGCTGCGAACTCGCCCACCTTGTAGCCCATCTTACTTTTGAGCATGTCCATTTGGCGAATAAGATGCGTCAGCTCACCCGTGTTAATCTTCATTGGACACGAGGTAGAACAGAGTCCATCCGTGGCACAAGTCTGATCTCCATAATACTTATATTGTTTGCGCAAGATGGCAGCCCTTTCCGGATCAGCGCCGGTTGTCTCCAGTTCCCGAATCTCTCTCTGTACGGCAATTCGCATCCTGGAAGAGAGGGTGAGACCACACGACATGCAATTTACCTCGCAGAATCCACACTCAATGCACTTGTTTGCACGTTTCACCTGCTCTATGGTTTCCCTTGCCGTTGAGAGCTCGGGATCCATCAGATAATGCCCGCCATCAGGCACTTTGTCGAAATCATAGTCAAGGACCGGCAGTGGCTTCAGGCACTTAATGAAGCATTCAGGATCATCATTGAAAATCACCCCCTGGTTCAGCAGCCCCTCCGGGTCGAAGATGGCTTTCAGTTCCTTCATGGCCTCATATGCCTTGTCTTTCCATTCGTACTTCACAAATGGAGCCATGTTCCGCCCCGTCCCGTGCTCAGCCTTCAAGGAGCCATCGTAATCCTCCACCACCAGCTTGGCCACATCGCGCATCATCTCAGCATAGCGGTCCACTTCGCTCTTGCTTTTGAAGCTCTGGTTCAGAATGAAGTGGTAATTGCCCTCAAAAGCGTGACCGTAGATGCAAGCATCAGCATAGCCATGGTCGGCAATCAGCTTCTGAAGCTTCACGGTGGCCTCGGGCAGACTCTCAATGGGGAATGCCACATCTTCTATCAGGCATGAAGTGCCAACAGGGCGTGTACCACCGACAGAGGGGAAGATGCCTGAGCGGATGGCCCAGTACTTACCATACACAGCAGGGTCCTCTGTGAACTCTGCGGGGATATAGAGCCTGAAGTGCGAGAGACACTCCTTGATCATTGCTATTTTTTCCAAGAGCTGCTCATGCGTCACGCCCTTGGTTTCAGTCAGAATGGCGGTCAGGTTATGATAGTCACCAGGTTTCACACCCTCTATCTTGCCCGCATCCACATCTTTTTTATATTGCAAGAAGAC
>CAMNJH010000184.1 GCA_946541275.1 uncultured Prevotellaceae bacterium | reverse complement strand
AAAAGGCACTAATGCGAACTAGAGTCCGACTGATGAGAAATAACTTACCATTATTTATCTTGATAAAAACCTACTTGACATGAAAAAGCTGTTGACAACAATGGCCGCATGGACACTGCTGGCCTTGCTGACGCTGCAAGCCCAGAATCCCGTGCAGTGGCGTACAGGTGAAACCGACGTGAAGGTGGAGTTCTACACTCCTACCATCGTGAGAATCGTAAAGACCCCCACAGGGCATGCCTCCAAGCAGCCCAGCCTGGTGGTGCTGGCCAAGCCCGAGGCCGTCAGCGTAAAAGCGAATGGGCAGTCAGCCAGCAGCGGACAGCTGGGGGTGAAGATGGACGCCAAGACGGGCGCACTGACCTTCACTGACGGCAGGGGCCGTGTGCTGCTGAAAGAGAAGAGCGCACAGTTTGAGATACTGACGACGGGCGCCAACGCCGGAGCCTACAAGGTGGGACAGACCTTCACCCTTCAGAAAGGAGAGGCCATCTACGGTCTGGGAACCTTCCAGGATGGCCAGTTGAACCGCCGCGGAGCCCACAAGCTCATGGAGCAGTCGAACCTGGAGGACTTCCAGAACGTGCTGCAGTCCGTCAACGGCTGGGGACTCTTCTGGGACAACTATTCGCCCACGCAGTTTGACGATGACGAGAACGGCATGACCTTCTGTTCGCAGGTGGGCGACCACATTGACTATTATTTCATGCTGGGCGGCTCGGCCGACGGTGTCATCGCACAGATGCGCCACCTGTCGGGCGATGTCCCCATGTTCCCGCTGTGGACCTATGGCTACTGGCAGTCCAAGGAGCGCTATAAGTCGAGCGACGAGCTGCTGAGCGTGGTGCGCAAGTACCGCCAGCTGCACGTACCCCTCGACGGCATCATCCAGGACTGGCAGTACTGGGGCTCCAACTACCTGTGGAACGCCATGGACTTCCTGTCAGAAGAGTTCAGCCGCGGCCCGCAGATGGTGAAGCAGGCTCACGACATGCATACCCATCTGATGATCAGCATCTGGGCCAGCTTCGGCCCCCACACCAAGGCCTTCCGCCAGCTGGCCGCGAAGGATCTGCTCTTCGACTTCCAGACATGGCCCCAGAGCGGCATTAGCCACATCTGGCCCCCGCGCATGGACTACCCCTCGGGCGTACGTGTCTATGATGCCTTCAGCCCCGAAGCCCGCAACATCTACTGGCAGAACCTGAAGACGCTGTACGACTACGACATTGACGCCTGGTGGATGGACTCTACCGACCCTGACTTCTTCAACCCCACTGAGAAGAACTACGAGCACAAGGCAGGACAGGAGGGCGGCACCTGGCGCTCACTGCGCAATGCCTTCCCCCTGGAGACCGTGCGCGGCGTCTATCAGGCACAGCGCAACACACCTCCCGTTTCCAAGCGTGTCTTCATCATGACCCGCTCGGCCTTTGCCGGGCAGCAGCACTATGGCTCGAACATGTGGAGTGGCGACGTGGCCTCATCGTGGGACATGCTGCGCAAACAGGTTCCCGCCGGCCTGAACTTCTCACTGACGGGCAATCCTAATTTCAACACCGACATAGGCGGTTTCTTCTGCGGTTCCTATAACACCCGTGGCGGCGGCTCAGCACCGCGCAACCCTCAGTACCAGGAGCTCTACGTGCGCTGGATGCAGTACGGTCTGTTCTGCCCCGTATTCCGCAGCCACGGTGCTGATGCACCACGCGAGATTTGGCAGTTCGGCCAGAAGGGCGAGCCCGTCTACGATGCCATTGAGAAGACCATCCGCCTGCGCTATCGCCTGATACCTTATTTATATAGTACTGCCTGGCAGGTGACCAGCAACAACGAGAGCTATCTGCGGCCCCTGTTTAGCGACTTTGCCAGCGACAAGCGCGTGTGGGACATGGCCGACGAGTTCATGTTTGGACGCAGCATCCTGGCTGCTCCCATCCTCAACCCGCAGTACACGCAGGAGCGCATTATCAAGGAAGACGCCATGACGGGCTGGGACAGGAAAGAACACAGGGAGGAAAGCGGCGAGCGGAACGTAGCCGACTGGACAGCCCAGCAATCAGTCAGCAAGTACTTGCCCAAGGGTGCCCGCTGGTTTGACTTCTGGACGGGCCAGCAGTACAACGGCGGTCAGGACGTCACGCTCAGCACTCAGCTGGACCGTGTTCCCATGTTCGTGCGTGCCGGCAGCATCGTGCCCCTGGCTCCTGAGATGGAATATGTAGGACAGCAGTCGTGGGAGCAGCTGGAGATTCGCGTCTACCCAGGCGCCAACGGCTCGTTCACGCTGTATGAGGACGAGGGCGACGGCTACAACTACGAGAAGGGCATCTACACCACCATTCCCTTCACGTGGGACGACCGCTCGCACACTCTGACCATCGGCCAGCGACAGGGCCAGTACCCCGGCATGCTGACCAAGCGCCAGTTCAACATTGTCTTCCCCGACGGCAACAGCCAGACCGTGAGCTACGACGGAAGTCAGCTAACCATCAAGCGATAGCCTATCACCCACATGAGCAGAAAGCCCATCCTGTCAGTCCTCACTGCTCTGCTGGCGCCAGTCCTAGGCGCCAGCGCGCAGCCCCAGTTCTCGGTGCCCCATGGCCTCTACGACAAGGCTTCGGTCACCGTGGCCATCGCGGCGGCTGACAGCGATGCCATCATCTGCTACACCATCGACGGCAGCGAGCCCACCCCCCAGAGCCCGCGCTATGTGAAGCCGCTTCTGTTAAGGTCGTCCACCATTCTGCGGGCTGTCGAAGTGAAGGACGACCAGGTCGTTTCGCCCGTTGCCACCGCCTCCTACCTGCTCATGGAGTCCGTCTTGAACCAGACGAACCATCCCAAGGGCTATCCCGCCCAGTGGGGCAGCTACACGCAGATGAAGGGCACGGCGACTGCCGACTATGAGATGGACCCCGAGATGACCGGCGACCCTGCCCTGCGCTCCAAGATAGCCGATGGCCTTCAGCAGCTGCCCATCCTGAGCATCGTTTCTGACAAGGATAACTTCTTCAGCCATGAGAACGACCCCGAGCGGGGTGGCATCTACATCTTCACCGGTCCGCCCGTGGGCGATGACACGGGTCATGGCTGGACGCGCCCGGCCAGCGTGGAGCTGTTCGGCGGCCCCCAGCAGCACGACCTGACCACCTCCTGTGGCATCCGTCTGCACGGCGGACATGGCCGTCTGGCCGAGAAGAACCCCAAGCACTCCTTCCGCCTGGTGTTCAAGGAGCAGTACGGGCCCAAGACGCTGCAGTATCCGCTCTTCGGCCAGGACGCTCCGCAGAAGTTCAACCAGCTGGTGCTGCGCTGCCACTTCGGCAACTCCTGGCAGCACTGGAACGAGGGCAACCGCCAGAAGGCGCAATACGCCCGCGATGTGTGGGCCCGGCGCATGCAGCGCAAGCTGGGGCGCACCAGCGTAGATGCGCTCTATGTGCACCTGTTCCTCAACGGGATGTATTGGGGACTTTACAACATAGCCGAGCGCGTGGACGACCAGTACGGCAAAGACCACCTGGGCGGCCAGAAGGCCGACATTGACGTCATCAAGATTGAGGAGAGCGGCGGCAACCACATTGAGGCCAGCGAGGGCAACCTGGACGCCTGGCAGCTGATGACCAGCGTGGCCCGCCAGGCTGCTACCGACGACGATGCCTACCGCCAGCTGCAGGACTCCCTGCTCGATGTGGATGCTTTCATCGACTATATGCTCATCAACCAGTATGGCGGCAACACCGACTGGGACCACCACAACTGGTATGCCATTCGTCGGCGCGGCACCGACAGCCAGGGGTTCCGCTTTCTCTGCTGGGACACCGAAATCATTCTGGAGAATGCAGATGAGAACGTGCTGGACAAGGACAACGGGCGGCAGTCGCCCACGGGCATCTTCCAAAGCCTGCTGCAGAACGACCATTTCGCCCGGCGATACGTGAGTCGCGCCAGGCAGCTGCTGGCCGACGACGGTCTCCTGGGACAGCAGAGCGTGGTGGAGCTGTGGGACAGCCTCTACAGCACCATCTCCATGGCCCTCTATGCCGAGGCCGCCCGCTGGGGCGACTATCGGCGCGACGTGCACCGCTGGCAGACGGGCGGGCAGCTCTACACCGTGGACCAGCACTACCAGGCCGAGCGTAAGCGCCTGCTCAACAAGTATTTCCCCGTGCGCTCCCAGCGCGTACTGAGCAGCATTCTCAGCATGGGCGTCATCCAGATGGGCATTGACACCATGACTGCGGCTCGCACCGATGAGCAGTACTACGACCTGAGCGGACGGCGGGTTGCACAGCCACAACGAGGCATCTATATCAAGAACGGAAAAAAGTATATTAGTAAGTAGTCATGAAGAAGATTTTTTGCGTAATGACGTTCTGTCTGGCCATGTTGTCAGCAGCACAGGGGCGGCCCACGACGGCTGCCCGGGTAGAGACTTCACAAGCCGCTCATGCGGGTCCTCGTAATCTGTTTGTCGAGCTGGGCTATGCCCCCGCCGACGTAGAGGCGAAGCTGGCGCAGGTTTTCAACGACGTATTCACTGGCCCCAACAAGGTTTACTTCGAGGTGGGCGACACGCTGGGATACATTTCCGACGTGAAGAACCACGACGTGCGCACCGAGGGCATGTCCTACGGCATGATGATTGCCGTGCAGCTGGACAAGAAGGACATCTTCGACCGCCTGTGGCGCTGGAGCCGGAAGTACATGCAGCACCAGAGCGGAGCGCGCGAGGGCTACTTCGCATGGAGCTGCAAGACGGATGGCACCCACAACTCCGATGGTGCCGCCAGCGACGGCGAGCTCTA
>CAMNJH010000183.1 GCA_946541275.1 uncultured Prevotellaceae bacterium | reverse complement strand
TGGAGAAAGGCATCAAGGGCGACGGCCCCGTGCAAATCATCAGCGCCACGAGCGACCAGCTCTACAAGGACTTCATGCCCTACGACAAGCACCCGGAACTGCCCCTCTTCGATGGCGAGCTGACCATGGACCTGCACGGCAATGCCTGCTACACCTCGCAGGCTGCCATGAAGCTTTACAACCGGCAGAACGAGCATCTGGGCGATGCCGCTGAGCGCTCTGCCGTCATGGCCGACTGGCTGGGAGCCTGCCGCTACCCCATTGACCTGATGACCGCCGCCTGGCAGCGCACCATCTGGCATCAGTTCCACGACGACGTGACGGGCACCAGCCTGCCACGGGCCTATGAGTTCTCGTGGAACGACGAGCTTATCAGCCTGAAGCAGTTTGCCGACGTGCTCACCACCAGCATTGGCGGCGTGGCCCGCCAGTTGGACACCAGCGTGGGGGGTACTCCCGTTGTGGTATATAATAATGAGACATTCCCCGTTAGCACCATTGCCCGCATACAGCTGACTGACAACAAAGACTATCAGGTGAATGGCCCTGACGGGAAGCGCGTAGCCTCGCAAGTGGTTGAGCAGGACGGAAAACAGCTGCTACTGTTCGAAGCCTCCGTGCCCCCTACGGGTATGGCCGTCTACAGTCTGAAGAAGAACGGACAAGCCCATGCAGCCCCAATGAAAAGCACCCGTCAGGCTGAGAACTCCCGCTATCGCTTGTCCGTCGATGAATTTGGCGACATCGAGTCGCTCTACGACAAACAGGCACAGCGCGAGCTGGTGGCGGGCGGCGGGCGCATCCGCCTCGTGGTGCTCGACGACTGCTCTTCACCCGCCTGGCCTGCCTGGGAAATACAGAAGGCCACACTCGACAAGGCCCCCGCGCCCGTTCACGACGGCGTGAAGGTTAGCCTGGAGCCAGGCAGCCTGCGCCAGACCTTGGTCGTCAGGAAGAAGTACGGCGAGAGCGACATCATTCAGCGCATCCATTTGTATGAGGGCCCTCTGGCCGACCGCATCGATTTTGAGACGCAGGTGGACTGGCGCTCTGAGAACGCACTGCTCAAGGCCGAGTTCCCCCTGAGCGTGAGCAATGCTGAGGCCACCTACGACCTGGGACTGGGAAGCATTCGCCGCGGCAACAACCGCGACAACCAACACGAAGTCTACAGCCACGAATGGACCGACCTGACCGACCGTTCAGGCAGCTATGGCGTCACCATTCTCAACGACTCACGCTACGGCTGGGACAAGCCCGCCGACAACACCCTGCGCCTGTCACTGCTCTACTCGCCCAAGCCCGACCGTGGTTTTCGCTATCAGGCCCTTCAGGACATGGGGCACCACGTCTTCACCTACAGCATCATTGGCCATCAGGGGCAGCTCAATCCTGTCCAGGCCGTCCACCAGTCGACCATGCTCAACAGCCCACTGAAGACGTTCTTCACTCCCCGCCACAAGGGCACATTGGGGCGTACGTTCTCCTTTGTGCAGAGCGACAATGACTGCGTGTTGGTGCGCGCCCTGAAGCGGGCTGAGGTGACCGATGAGTATGTGGTCCGCGTCTACGAGATTGGCGGACAACAGGAGCAGAAGGCCCAGCTGACCTTTGCTGCCGACATAGAGAGCGCCGTCGAGGCTGACGGCACCGAGAAGTCCATCGGCAACACACCCTTTGCAGGCCGCAACCTCAGCGTCAGCATTCGTCCCAATAGTGTGAAGACCTATAAGGTGAAGCTCAGGAAGAATCAGGCCCATCAGCACTCGCCAGCCATTGCTCATCTTTCTCTTCCCTTCGACCGTCAGTGCTTCACATTCAATGAGTTCCGCAGTGCGGCCAACTTCGAGGGCGGTTATACATACGCCGCTGAGCTGCTGCCCAGTGAGGGCATCACCGTTGACGGCATCCACTTCCAATTCGGCGAGAAGGACGGGCAGAACGGCTTGTCGTGCAGAGGCCAGGCCATACAGCTGCCTGCTGACAGGGCTTACACCCACCTCTACCTGCTGGCCGCCAGCGACAAGGGCGACCGCCAGGCAACTTTTACCGTCAATGCGAAGAAAGGCTCAAGCAGTTCAAATCATCTGGTGCCCTTCTACTCAGGCTTCATCGGCCAGTGGGGGCATGACGGTCACACCACCGGCTATCTGAAGAAGACCCAGGTGGCCTACATTGGCACGCATCGCCATTCGGCCGGTGACGACGAGCCCTACGAGTTCACCTATATGTTCAAGCTGGGCATCGACATACCCCATGGCGCCACTGAAATGGTGCTGCCCGACGATGAGCATGTGGTGCTCTTTGCAGCAACGCTGGCTGATGATGAAGAGGGCGTGACAGCCGCCATGCCGCTCTTTGAAACCTCATTGCTCAATAACGGCGAAGACTATGTGGCGGCTGACGACTCTCCCCTACAGCCCAGCCTGCTCAAAGAGGCCAAGGTCATCGGCGTTTCGGGCGAGACCAACGAACACGAGCGTGCCATCTACCTGACCGACGGGCGCGACGACACGAAATGGTGCGACGTAAAGCCAGCACCCAATTACATTGTCTACGACCTGGGAAGCCAGAAACAGGTCAGCCGCTGGCGACTGCTGAACGCCGGAGCTGAGGATGCCTCTTATATCACTCGCACCTGCCTGCTGCAAGGCCGCAACAGCGCGACTGAAGACTGGCAGACGCTGGACATGTTCGACGGCAACCGCAGCAACCAGACTGACCGTTCGTTCAGTCCAGCCTCCGTGCGCTATGTCCGGCTGTTCGTGGTCAGCCCAACACAGACCACTGGCGATGCCACCCGCATCTATGAATTTGAACTTTATTAAGGGTCATGATACAGTTACTATGTTTCCCGAAAGCAAACATAGTAACTGTATCTTTGCTTCAATACTTGTAGCCATGCTCCTTGCAGTAGTCGATGGCAGGCTGATAACATTGGAAGGTTGACTTGCGAATCCACTTCATGCCTTTGCGCTCATCCTGGAGAACGCCAGTGCCTGTCATCAGAAACCAGCCAGTGGCAAACTGTGCTTGTGCATCGCCGCCATTGGCTGCCAGCTCATACCAGAACACGCATTCCTCTAAGTTCCTCTCCACTCCGTCACCATTCCAATAGGCGGCTCCTACATTCTTCTGGCTCATGATGTGGCCTTGGAAGGCGGCCTCACGATACCAAAGGAAAGCCTTATGATGATCCTGCTCAACCCCGTTGCCCAGATAGTAGGCATTGGCCACATTGACCTGTGACTGCATGTCGCCCTTTTCGGCGGCTTTCATGTACCACTCGAAAGCCAGTTCCACGTCACGCTCCACACCCTTTCCGTGAAAATAGCACTCGCCAACGTTGAAGTATCCATAAACATCGCCCAGTTCAGCGGCCTTCATATACCACTCAAAAGCTATTTCAAGGTTGACCTTTACCCCAGTGCCACGCTCATAGCAGACACCAAGGTTGTTCATTGCCTTGGTATCGCCCTCGTAGGCTTTCTCACGGTAGGCATCAGCCTGGTTTCGTTCCTTTGGCATGGCAGTTGTAATTGATAATACGGTGCAAAGGTACGAAAAAAAGGGCAAAAAGTATTCTTCAAAATGCAGATTCCGCAATTTGGGCATATGAATCCATCATTTTTATGCAGAAATCTCAAATATAATTCGTACCTTTGCAGACGATATGGCACATTGTCGAGACAACACAGGAGTTTAACGACATGCCTGAGCCATTTCTTCAAAATGGAGACGCGCTTGTTGCCACAACAATTCAGAAAACAATTATCATAAACAATTATGGAAACTAACACAAGACTTTACACACTGAATTTTGACGAGGTGAAGACCTACCTGTGGGCCACAGTATTCGTGGTCTGCAACATGGTGCTGCCTCAGGTGTTCCATCTCATTCCGCAGGGCGGCATCATGTTTGCCCCCCTGTCGCTGGTCATCCTGGCCGGAGCCTACAAGCTGGGCTGGAAGACGGGATTGCTGGCTGCCGTGGCCTCGCCGCTGGTGAACAACCTGGTGTTCGGAATGCCTGCCTGGGGCGTACTGCAAGTGATGATGTTGAAACTCGTAGTGCTAGCACTCGTGGCCGGACTCACCGCACAGTATTTACGCAGTGTGACACTGCCGCTACTCGTCGGTGTGGTGCTGGCAAGCGAGGTCATTGGTGGATTCGGCGAACTGCTGCTCACTGGCGGCATCAATGCCACCATTCAGGACTTCACCATCGGATGGCCTGGACTGCTGCTGCAAGTCATTGGCACGTACCTCATCATTAAGTACACGAAGTAACTGGTGTATCTCACGTCAGGCCGTTGCCCTTTCTGTGTCAGCATCAAGGAGGGCTGTAGAGGGCTGGTGAGATTAGACAGACGCCTTACGCGCGCGTAATATACGCGCGATGGATGGTGCTACAAGTGCTACCGACGATCCTAACTGGCTGACACATTGATACTTCCGGGTGCACGAACTTCCCTGATTCGTGCTACCGATGATGCTACTGGTGCTACCGGACGTGCTTTTGTTCCAAAAAGTCGACGCCTCATGGAAAAAAGTCAACGAGATTTTTCAAAAAGTCGGCGCCGTTTGAAAAAATCACCATGAGACATATAGAAAAGTCGCGGCGCGACTTTTCTATATGTCTCATTTATGCACAAAAGGGCAGGAATGTGCAGGCGTATGTCCCGTAGCGCCGGTAGCACTTTCGGTAGCTTTTTTCAACAATAAAGATGCACCCACAAACAGCTCTATATCAACCCATTACGAACGCCAGTAGCACCAGTAGCACAAACGTTTCTCTTATATGGGTGCCCAGCATCCCCATATCATAGCTGTGCAGAATCCGGCATTCATCGAA
>CAMNJH010000182.1 GCA_946541275.1 uncultured Prevotellaceae bacterium | reverse complement strand
GCGAATGCTCTGAGAGTAGCACGTCCTTCTGCGATGAAACGATTGAGAATGTTCTGGTATCGGTTTTGTTTCTCTGCGGCAAGTCGAGCCTCGCGCTCTTTGCGCTCCTTGACCTTCCTTGCTGCCTCGGCGTACTCTGGCTCCATCCAGAGAGCATTCCACTTCCTTAATAGGTTCTGATAAGCTGACCGAAGCGAATCCAGTTCGCTTTCAGCCTTGTCAGCACGACTGGTTTCTGCATTCTTGGCATTACGCAATCGCTCTACGGCGTTCTTATCGATGGGTGTCAAGCAGTCTCAAATTTCACAAGCTCCTCTCTGCTCTCACCTCTCACATATAAGAGTGGAGTGGTAGCGGGAAAAGTTGTGGAATTGTGCAGAAAAGGAGGTGTGTTTATATATGAACAGGTGTTTGCACTACTCTTGCTACTGGTGCTACTGAGGCCGATTGCCAGAGGGGTTTCCAGAGACTACTGGTGCTACCGATGACGTTGCCCATGGTGCTACTGGTGCTACCACTGGTGCACCAAAAAATGGAAAAAATGTTTATGATATGTGACGTCGACTTTTTCCAAAACGGCGTCGACTTTTGAAAATTTAGCGGCGACTTTTTGGAAAATGGCGGCGCCGTATGAAAATTTGGCGGCGCCCTTTTTCAAAAAGTCAACGAGTTTTTTCTGGATAAAGATGACGGTAGCACGAGTAGCTCCAGTAGCACGAGTAGCATCAACATTCCCTAATAATATAGGCCATGATGCTATGTCCTTGCCAGAGCTGTGCGGTCAGCAGAAGAAGCTGCGCAGTGAGTTCATGTAGGGTGACAGCACCTTGGCATGCCAGCTGCCCCAGCGGGTGACGGCATTGTGGCAGTAGCTGACAATCAGTCGGCGGCGGGCACGCGAGATGGCCACGTAGAACTTGCGGGCCTCCTCGCCAGCTTTGGCTGCATCGTTGGCATATACGCTGGGGTATTTGCCGTCAATGACGTCGTAGACGATGACACTGTCGAACTCCAGACCCTTGGCCTTATGTACTGTCGACACGAAGATGCGCTCGGTCATGCTGGACGATCCGCAGAGGTCGGCTTCCTTCAGGGTGCAAAGTTCGGAGTAGTGATGGGCCAGCTGATCGGCCAGTGTATGGCCTGACTCACTGGTCAGCATGTCAGTTTCAATATACCGGATAACATAGGCCAGTTTTGGCAGTTCTGCCATTGTGCCCTGGGCCAGCAGGTAGCGGTAGGCATATTGTAGCTCTTCTGAGATGGCAGGCCCATTGGTTTGCAGGTAAAGCTGCTGGTGGGTGTGCTGAAACAGGTCGGCATAGAGGCGGCGGAACCGGCTGATGGTCTGCCTGTGGCGACTGAGAAACTCCAGCTGGCGCCCCATGATGCTCCGGCCACAGTCATAGCAGTGCACGGCCAGGCTGAGGGTGGCCATAATGTCGTCGTTGGCCAGATGTGAGTTGGTGCCTTCCAGCCGCAGCTGTACCAGCAGGTCGCGCAGCTTGTAGCTGGGCTGGCGGGGGTGCAGCAGCCGTGCCAGCTTGAGGGAGTCCAGGTAGGAGGGCCAAGTTTGCAGTATGGACAGCTGGGGAGCGTAGCGCTGCATATTGTGCTCCATGATCATGACGTCGTAAGTGGCATTGTGGCCCAGGATGGCGCTGCCCTGTGCGAAGTCCATGAAGCGCTGCATGGCCTCGGCGTGCGACAGATGTTCGTGCTGCTCATATTCGCTCACCAGCGGGTTGGGCGTGTCGCCCAGCATGGTCGGAATCTGGCGTTCCGTCTCCACAAAGATGTTCAGCTCGTCCACCACTGTGCCCCTTCGGGTGCGTATGGCGGCTATCTGCACCACGTCGTCGTTCAACACGTCCAGTCCGGTGGTCTCGGTGTCGAAGATCACCAGGTCACCCTCCTCGTAGGCCTTCACGAACTGTGCCACGTAGGTGGAATTGTCGTAGGTGAGCAGGTCGGCAGGCGAAATGGCCAGCTGCATCATGGCGCGCACGGCCTGTCGGGCGCTGCTGTTAGAGGCGTACACCTGCAGGCCCGAGAGGATGTGTGACCAGGCAATGAAGTTGTGCTCCATGGCGGCCACGCCCAGGTGGGCCAGCAGCAGGCGCACGGGTGCGGTGGCGAAGAAGTCGGTGCCCGAAATCTTGAAATGAGGCAGCTGGCCCAGTGCGGCGCTCACCTCGTCGGCATCGCTGTTGAAGGCCACCACCACGGCAATGGTCTCGTCAGGGTGCTGCTGGTAGAGTTGGCGCACCCGTCGTGCCACCATGTTGGCCTCGTCGATGTTGGTCTGTGCTTCCATGAGCTCCACGTCGCCGGCCTGCTGTGGCTCGTGGTTCTGCGTGGTGGGCAGCAGTTCGCTGGCAATGCCCAGCTGCCATTGGGCATACTGGTTGAAAATGTTGAGCAGATACTGCGGCGAGCGGTAGTTCACGTAGAAATTGTGAAAGCAGTTGTCGCCACAACGCTGGCGCAGCAGGGTGAGCGTGTCGGTCTTGGCCCCCATGAACGAGAAGATGGCCTGTTGCGCATCGCCCAGGTAGACAATGGTGGCATCGGGGGCTGAGAAGCGGTCCACAATGGCCAGCTGCAGCGGGTTCAGGTCTTGCACCTCGTCAATCTGCAGCCAGCTGTAGCGGTGCTGGTCGGGCTGCTTCAGCAATGCGTCGTAGGTGCTGAGCAGCAGGTCCTCAAAGTCCAGCAGGTCGTTGTTCTTCTTGTACAGCTCGTACTGGCGGGCGGCATACATCTGTACCAGCAGGTTCTTGGCGTCATAGCTCAGCATGGCGGGCTCGCTCTGATAGTGGTCGGACTGCTTGTACAGCTGTATGGTGCTGTCCTGAGAGTAGGGTAGGGAGAAGGCGGCGCAGAGCTCCTTCAGGGCTTTGGGCGGCAGGGCGTCGCGGTGCACCATCAGGCGGCTGGGGTAGCCGTGGCTGCACTGATAGAGCAGGTGCTGCAAGTTGATGATTTGCGAATAGCGCTGCCGGCTCTTGTTGTCGTCCAGCACTCTCAGCTCGTCTTCGCCCAGGAAGTCGGCAATGATGCTGATGCTGGTGTCGGTGTCGATGACCGTGGCATGCTCAGCCACTATATGATTGTCGAAGAGGAAATGCAGGCAAAAGCGGTGCACATTGCCCACGAAGAGATTGTCCAGCCCTTCCACCTGTTCCATCCGCTGGCTGATGCGCTCGCGCATGCCGCGGGCAGCCCTGTTGGTGAAAGTCAGGCAGGCCATGTCAGTGAAGTCGACGCCCTGCTGGTGGGCATGTACGATGCGCTCGGCCAGCACGGCCGTCTTGCCGCACCCCGGTGGTGCCAACACCAGGTGTTGTCCGCCTGTGGCGCTGATTACCTGCAGTTGCTGCTCGTTGAACACCTTCTCCATGGGCTTGTGGCTATTTGCGCCAGAAGCGGCTGGTGATATCGTCCATGTGGCCGTCGGGCAGGATGTGGTAGAGGCGCTGGTTGGTGGTTCGCTCCTTCAGGGGCCCCAGATGCCGCAGGTAGGGGCCCACTTTGATGTAGTCAAAATCGGTGATGTTCACCAGCGACGGGATGCGCACCCGGCCCGAGTACCAGGCCGTATGGAACTGCGGGTGCTCTTCCCTGATATACTGTGCCAGAATGTTGACGCTCTTCGGGTCGGCATCGCCTCCCATGAAAGCCAGGCAGGTGATGTCTTGTCCGTATTCCTCTACAAAGCTGTTGATGGCATCGGTGGTGAGTGGCAGGCCTATGTCTTCCCAGAGATAGCTGCTGTGACATCCCGGACAGCGACACGGGCAATTGCTGATGTTAATTGCCAGTGTCACTTCGTCTGGGATCTCCTGAAAAACAATACCTGTGTTAACGTACTTGAGCATGAGAGCTAAGTTGGGAGTCAGGAGTTGGGAGTTAGGAGTCGGGACTTCTTAACTCCCCTCACTCTATGCTGTGGCGTAGAAGCGGCGTGCGGCCTCCTCCTGGCGGGCCTGCGAGAAGTTCGAGACGCGCTTCAGGTAGCCAATGATGCGGGTCATGTAGTCCACGTTCTTTGAGTGGCAGTGGGGGCACTCCTTCAGGTAGCGCTTGTCAATGTGGCCGCAGTCATTGCACACGGTGTTGGGAATGTTGAACGTGAAGTAGTTGCATCCTTCCTTGGCTGCCACTTTCAGCAGGTGCAGGTACTGCTCCTTCGACAGATGCTCCTCCAGGTTCATGTGAAGCGCCGAGCCGCCGGTGAGGTGCTCAATGTAGGGCCTGCCGTGCAGCTTGAACTTGTCGATGACGCTGAGCGAGTCGTCCTCTACCACGTAGAAGTAGCTGTTGTAGCAGTCGCGGGGTACGAAGTAGCCGTCCTCGCGGTCCCACTTGGCATGCTTCACACCTACGTTCTCGGCAGGAATCATTTCGCAGTTGAACATCACGTCCTTCGTGCGGTACTGCTTGTTGTATTTTTCCACCAGGCCCAGGATGCCCTGCACAAAGTGCATGTAGTCATCGTTGGGGGTGATGCTCAGGCCCATGAACTCGGCGGCTTCGACCAGTCCGTTGATGCCGATGGTGAGGTACTGGCGGCCGATGTTAATGTAGCCGGCGTCGAACAGTGGCAGCATGCCGTGCTGCTGCAAGTCCTTCAGGTTCTCATTGTAGGCCAGCTGCACCTTGTGGCAGAGGTCGATGACGCCGCCCAGATACTCCAGGTAGTCCAGCTTGTGGTTCACGGCGTACTGGATGCAGCGGTTCAGGTTGATGGTGAGCACGCTCTTGGAGCCTGTTGACACACCACCGGCGCCCAGCGTGTAGCTGAATCCGTTGTCGGTAATCTCGTTGCGCAGGCGGCAGCAGCTCGACAGCGAGTCGGCATTGTCGCTCATG
>CAMNJH010000181.1 GCA_946541275.1 uncultured Prevotellaceae bacterium | reverse complement strand
AGGTCAGTACCGTCTCTGAGAGTGTCAGCTCAGTGATGGCGGCCGGATTGATGGTGAACTTGGCCGAGGCTGCTCCTGTGTAATTTCCCTTACCCGTAACGGTTACGGTCGGTGGGTTGGGGTCATTAAGCGTTGCAGCATCAGTATTATTGGAATAAGCAACCTCAAAATCATCAGGATAATTAGAAGGGTCGATGGAAGCGGCACCTGTTGTACTCAAAGTCACTGCAGGCTTGATTTCCCCAGCAGTATAAGTAAAGGATTGCGCTTCAGTAGCAAGATTCACAGTATAACCAGTTGATATACTCTTGGGGTCAATTGTGAAATATTTGTTAACCGTACCATAGTAATTACCCTTACCCGTGATTTCCACCCTAGCATTTGTTGATGCGTTTACATTATCATAGTACATAACAGTATAATCCGTAAAAAGCTGAAGCTTATAATCTCCGTCCTTCACTGTGACAGCCGGCGTAATTGTATCTCCATCAAAAGTCCTGTTCGGAATGTCGGCAACCATGCTAAGGTCAAGTGGTTTCGCCCCTACATTGAATTGGAAGGGAGAAACAATGTATCCCCCATTGCCATCGTCAATATTCAAGATTGTAATGGTTTGGCTTGGTGCATTCGGCATTGTAATTGTACCTGAAACATTGTAATTGCCAGTCCCTGTAATGTCAAACTTCCCATTAGTGCTATTGTAGGTAACATAGGAATTTGCAGGTACCACACTGTAACTCATCGTGGCGCCACTAGGCAAATCAGGAACGACTGAGGGGGGGGCAACAGATGTGTTGGGAGTAGCATTGACCACACTTTGACCAAAGCCAAAAAACTTACCAGTAACTGTGGAACTATACATACCACCTGCAATGACATAGGCAGTAACAGTACAGGGAGCCAATACGATTTCGTCAGTCGAATTAAAATTATAGACGGCATCAGTCACATCATTATAGTTATCGTCCACATAATCTATGGAATAATGCAGTTCACCTGCATCAATAGCATCAAACATGAGGTCTCTGACACCTTGCGTAGTCCCTTCATCTGACCACATGATAGGAGCAGCAGGCGGGTCAGACGTAATCATAGCCTGGTTAAGAAGGTCATTATTTTTTGAATTCCACAAGATATTGAAGCCTAGATAATTTCCATAAAGACTGTAAGTATAGTCACCGTCATAGCGAAGACCTGTGCCTAAAGTGAATGTTTTGAAGCCACCGATAACAATACCACTATTAGATGCATCATTCAGGTTCAGGTTACAACCATTATCTGTACCCTTCGTAAACGTCAGTGTAGCATTATTGACAGTAGTTGTAGTACCATCAACCGTCCTAATACATCCATCATAAGCTGAGATGGAGTTACCGCCAATAAGATTAATAGTCAAGTTCACGTCTCTACTGACGCTGATGCCAGCGCCTCGCTGAGGTTGAATGGTTGATTCAATAAGATTAATAGTCAAGTCATCAGAGTTAAAGTTACTACTGACGATGATGCCTTCGCCTTGCTGAATGTCTACATTATCCAGAGTCAACGCTTTCTCGTCCAGATTATAGGAGACTTTGCCATCTCCAAAGACATTTGAGCAATTATTGCTAGTAACGTCGGTGCCGTTGACACTCAGACCATAATAAGTAGGATTATTATCCTGAGCCCATGTTGTCATCGGCAAAAAGCTGGCAAGCAGCAGCAGTAGCGCACTCTTCCCAATGCAGTTTAAGTGTAATCTTTTCATACGACCTTTATTTTTAATTATTGTAATTCATCTATCTTAGTGATTCTTCGCTGGTTAGTATATTCTGATTGGAAACCGTAACATACATTACGGGGCAAAGTTACAAAAAAATAATGAAACAAGCGAAAAAACGCACTTGATTTTTGTAGTATGTGTTCGCAATTTCTACATTTCAAGTGTCAGAGCACGTACGAGCGACAGCTGCTTTTCCTCGCGCATGCGCGTATTATATATAGCGCAAAAAAAGTGCTACAAGTGCTACTGGCACTCATAACCTCCTGATAATGTGACACTTCTGGGTGCATTTTCTCCATGCATTTGTGCTACCGGAAAAGCTACTGGTGCTACCGGGCAGACACGCCCCTACCCCGTCACCAGGAAGTGGCGACTTTTTTTGAAAAGTCGTCGACTTTTCAAAAAATCTCAACGCCGTTTTGAAAAATCTCGTGCTCCTTTTGAGGAATGCCCGGTAGCAGAATCGGTAGCACCTCGGTAGCACTTTTCCAACCCATTTATGCACCCACAAGTACTTGGCGTTCAACGACTTAAAAGAGATGTAGCACTTGTAGCACTTTTTTGCATATAATATACGCGCGCGCGAAGACCCTCTCACCTGCTGAACAGCCAAAACAGAAAAGGCAGCCCCATGTTGAGGGCTGCCATCTGTTGATGAGAAAAGAAAAAAGCTAAATGGGTAAGGTATAGACGAAACGGGCGCCACAGGTGTAACTTGTATCCAGCATGATGTCGCCTCCCAGATGACGGGCCACAGAACGTGCCACGGTGAGTCCTATGCCTGTGCCGTCATAATATTCGTCCAGCTGTACGAACTCTTCGAAAATGTGTTCTGCCTCTTCAGAAGGAATGCCTTTTCCAGTGTCTTCGACGACGAACGCCACGGGGTGGTCAGTCGCATCAGAAGAAAAGGAAACCGAGAGGACCACACGGGCCTTCTCAGTGACAGCGGCGCTACCACCAGCGGCCTCGGCAGGATGGGTGAACTTCATGGCATTATCAAGCAACAGCGCCAGCGCATGTACTGCCTGCTGCTGATTGGTGCGGAGCATCACGGTTTCCACCTCAGGAGCAATCTGCAGGTCGAAATCCAAATGTGAAGCCGAAGTGATGCCACTCTGGTCGACAGCCTGGGCCGCTATCATGATGGCCAGCACATCGTCATTGCGCTCAATATCGGCGTCGCTGCTGGTCTGCGCCAACTCCAGCATCTTATCCACCAGCCCTGTAATGCGCTGAGTATTCTCGGCGATACCCTGACTCACTTCCTGCTTCATGGCATCGTCGAGCTCCATGCCCGACGTCAGAATCTGCGTGAATCCACTCAGTATATTCAAGGGTGTCCTGATTTCATGTGAAATCTGCTGTATGAAATCGGCCTTCATCCTGGATGACTCCATGGCCTTGTCGTAAAGGTCCAATGCCTCTTCATAGCCCTGCCCCATGTTGTCGAACATGAGGCAGAGCTGATCATAGTCTGCCTTCAGCTGTTTGTAAGCATCCAGCAGTTGGTCGTAATTCTCTGGAAGTTCCTTCTCTGGTATCATCCCTGTGCTATGCACGCTGTTCCACTGTCATAAACTTGGTAAATCCAGTCATGGCAAGCACCTTGTATATTTCGGGGCTGACGTTGGTCATCTTGAAATGGCCTTTCTTCATCATGACGGTGCGCATGGTCTTCTGGATGATGCGCAGTCCGGAACTGGCCATATAGTTCAGTTCTGTACAATCCATTTCAAGGTCAACGCCCTGCTCCTGAAGTGCGGGCTCAATATCTTTCTCAAACTGGCTTGCATTCATCGTATCAATACGCTTGTCAGTCTTAATGATGGTCTTACCACCTTCTTTAATTATTTCTGTCATAATAGCTATTACTTTTTTTAACCGTTTATTCTTTTTTTCATTGTCAATAAATTCCTTCCCTCCAGGCGCTGATAGGTCACCTGGTTCATAATGTTCTTTACGATGAAGATGCCCATTCCTCCCAGATCGCGCTCTGCCGGATTGATGTCAATATCGACATCGTCCTTCATCGTAGGATCAAATTCGCGCCCCTGGTCACTCAACACAAAGGTCAGTTCCTTGCCGTCGGACTCAGCAGTCAGCTCAATGGTAGCCTCTGTTCCTTCGGGGTAAGCGTAGAAGATGATGTTTGAAACCATCTCCTCCATCACCAGGTTCAGATTCAGTTGCAGTTCCATACTGAGGCCCAGCTCTTCACCGATTTCCTCAACGAAAGCAGCCACATGCTGCAATTCGTCAATACGGTTCTTGATTTGGATTTCTTTTCTCATATAGTTTCGCATTTAGTTATTGTTCTTCAGCATAATGCACATCATGGTCAGGTCGTCATTGGGATCAGCTCCGTCACGGTGCTTCTCCACCTCCGACTCAAACAGCTCAACAGTGTGCTGAGCACTCTCAAAGTTGTTGTTTGCAAGCACTTCCAGCAGGTGGTCATCGCCAAACTGAACCTGCTGCTTGTTCTCGGCCTCATTCAGTCCATCGGTATAGATGAACAATGGCTTCTCACGAATGTCGGCTATCTCTTCGCCCACATATTCCAGTCCAGGCCATAGGCCAGCGGGGGCATTCGGCTCCATCTCCAGGAAGGCACCGCCCAAGACGGGAGGATTGTGACCTGCGTTGCAGAAGTCCATGTGACCCGTGCTCAAGTCAATCCTTCCCAGGAACATGGTGACGAACATGCCCTGATCATTTTCCTCGGCCAGCTCCTCGTTCAGCTTGGTGCCAATCTCGGCGGGATGGAGGCCCTGCTTGGCCAAAGTACGGAAAAGGCGAGTGGCCTGCGCCATAAAGAGCGATGCGGGAACGCCCTTGCCCGAGACGTCACCCACGCAGAAATAGAGCTGATTATCAAGCTGGAGGGTGCTGTACAGGTCACCACCCACTTCCTTGGCCGGGTTCATAGAGGCATAAATATCAAGCCCGGGGTACTGGGGGAACACATTGGGCACCATGGACATCTGTATATCGCGGGCAATGCGCAGCTCGCTCTCAATACGCTCCTTGGCAGCAGTGGTCTCTTCAATAAGCTGGTTGGCTGCCTGCAAGTCGCTATAAGCCACCTTCAACTCGTTGTGAGCCTGCTTCAGCTTGCGGTTGGCCCTGATGCGGAAGAAGAGCAGGATGCCCAGGGAGAGAATGGCCACCGAGACCACGATGATGACGAAACGGAACTGGTCGCGCTCCTTCTCCATCTGGAGGCGCTCGTTCTCCATTTC
>CAMNJH010000180.1 GCA_946541275.1 uncultured Prevotellaceae bacterium | reverse complement strand
GGCGGTAGCCCTGCTGTCGCACGTCGTCTGAGACTTCCTTCAGCGCCTGTGCTGCTTGCTTGGTAAGCAGGGCCGTGGGCTCCTCATAGCCGTCGATGCGCTGGCCCACAAAGTTGTAGGTGCCGTAGTAGCGAATCTCAAGGATAGCATCGGGCACGGCATCGGTAAGAGTTACAAACTGGCTGCTGTCATCCGTGAGACTGACAATGGGATTGTCGTCCTCACTGTTGCAACAGGTAATCACACATGCGCCGCAAATAATTACGAGGATGGCGGCGAGCATCCATAGCTTCTTCTGTTTCATTGTCTTCTGTTATACATTATTATATTCATATCCTGCTGAGACCCTGTAAACGGCAATCTGCCGAGGTATCGCTGGGGATGTCTCGGCGGATTGCCGTTTGGGGGTCTCAGTATGTCAAAGAGCGCCAGCTCAAAGAGCGAATTGGCGGGGGCGATCACTCCATCGCCACCAGTTCGTACTCCTTCTCCACGTCCACCTCGTCCGTGGGCTTCACGGCTGTGCCGTCGAGGGCGAGCAGGAGGCCGCCGGCCTTGAGGTTCTGGAGCACTTAGGGGAGCAATACCACGATTCTATGGTTTTAGCCATGAAGGGCTCGCCACAGATTTTGCATTTCCTCTTGATTTGAAATTTTGCTGCTGCCATATCTCTAATCTGCTTGTTTGTAATCTACTATTCTTATTCTGTAGCACATTATCTACTTTTTTGTTGTGGGACAAATATGGTGCAAATATACGCCAAAAATCTAAAATAAACAAGAAAAATACAACAATTAACACAAATAGAAAATCCGCGTAAACGCTTGGTTTACACGGATGTTCTTATCGTTTTTCTATTGATGTTTATCGCTCCTTACTTCACCTCCTCAAAGTCGGCGTCCTGGACATCGTCGTTGGGGTTGGAGTGGGCCTGCTGGCCGCCCTGGAAGCCGGAGCCACCAGCCTGCTGACCACCTTGGTAGGTGTCGCCGCCGGGCTGACCCTGAGTGCCTTGGTACATCTGGGCGCTGGCAGCCTGCCAAGCTGCGTTGAGGGCTGCTATGGCAGAGTCGATGGCATTGGTGTCGCCAGCCTTGTGGGCGTCCTTCAGCTGCTGCAGAGCCTGTTCGATGGCGGGCTTCTTGTCAGCGGGGAGCTTGTCGCCAATCTCGTTCAGCTGGTTCTCGGTCTGGAAGATCATCGAGTCAGCCTGGTTCATCTTGTCAATGCGCTCGCGCTCCTTCTTGTCTGCCTCTGCGAACTGCTCAGCCTCAGCCTTCATGCGGTTGATCTCGTCCTGTGACAGACCAGAGCTGGCTTCGATGCGGATGGCCTGCTCCTTGCCCGTGGCCTTATCCTTGGCGCTGACCTTCACGATACCGTTGGCATCGATGTCGAACGTCACCTCAATCTGAGGAATACCGCGGCGTGCGGGGGCGATGCCGGTGAGGTTGAACTGTCCGAGGCTCTTGTTCTGTGCAGCCATGGGGCGCTCACCCTGCAGCACGTGGATAGTCACCTCCGTCTGGTTGTCGGCAGCCGTTGAGAACGTCTGGCTCTGCTTGCAAGGAATAGTGGTGTTAGCGTCAATCAACTTGGTCATCACGCCACCCAGGGTCTCGATGCCGAGGGTCAGCGGGGTCACGTCGAGCAGCACGATGTCCTGGCCGGTCTCCTGGTTCAGGATGGCGCCCTGAATGGCAGCACCGATGGCCACCACCTCGTCGGGGTTCACACCCTTGCTGGGCTCCTTGCCGAAGTAGTTCTTCACCAGGGTCTGCACGGCGGGGATACGGCTGGAACCGCCCACGAGAATCACCTCGTCAATGTCGCTGGTCTTGATGCCGGCATCACGAACGGCGTTCTGGCAAGGAACGAGGCAAGCCTGAATCAGACTGTGTGCCAGCTGCTCGAACTTAGCGCGGGTCAGCGTCTTCACCAAGTGCTTGGGGATGCCGCCAACGGGCATGATGTAAGGCAGGTTGATTTCCGTGGAGGTGGTCGACGACAGCTCAATCTTGGCCTTCTCGGCAGCTTCCTTCAGGCGCTGCATGGCCATCGGGTCTTGCTTCAGGTCGGCTCCCTCGTCGTTGCGGAACTCCTGTACCAGCCAGTCGATGATGACCTGGTCGAAGTCGTCGCCACCCAGATGGGTGTCGCCATTGGTGCTGAGCACCTCGAACACGCCACCGCCAAAGTCAAGGATGGAGATATCGAATGTACCGCCACCAAGGTCGAAGACGGCAATCTTCATGTCCTTGTTCGTCTTGTCGATACCGTAGGCCAAAGCGGCGGCCGTAGGCTCGTTGACGATACGGCGCACGTTCAATCCGGCTATCTGTCCGGCTTCCTTCGTGGCCTGGCGCTGTGAGTCGCTGAAATAAGCAGGCACGGTGATGACGGCGTCGGTGACCTCCTGTCCCAGATAGTCCTCGGCGGTCTTCTTCATCTTCTGCAGTATCATAGCCGATATTTCCTGCGGCGTATAGTGGCGGCCGTTGATGTCAACACGCGGATAGCCGCCTTCGTTGACCACGCTGAACGGCACGCGTGCAATCTCTTTCTCCGTCTGCTGCCATGTCTCGCCCATGAAGCGCTTGATGCTGTACACGGTGTTCTTCGGGTTGGTGATGGCCTGACGCTTGGCGGGGTCGCCAATCTTTCGCTCGCCATTCTCCACGAAGCCCACTACTGAAGGCGTGGTACGCTTGCCTTCGCTGTTTGCAATCACAACAGGTTCGTTACCCTCGAAAACGGAAACGCACGAGTTGGTAGTACCTAAGTCAATTCCAATAATCTTTCCCATAATTGTATTATTTTTAATTGTTATTTTTCAAATGTTATCGTTGGAAATATAGCAAAGCGCATGCCAAAAGTATAAATTTTCAAAAGAAACGATGATTTGTCACGTCATTTTGGCACAAGTATAAAAATTTTTATTATCTTTGCACCGAAATTTCAACAAAACACGTGTTTTTATAGTCATGATAAGGAAAACGATGATGACTGCTGTCATGGCCATTGCATGGATGGGCAACAGCGTTTTGGCGCAAGAGTCAGGGAATCCGGCTCCTGTTAAAAGAAATTATTTCGTTACGACGAATAACGTGACAGCTCCTGACCAGCTGGAGAATGTGCCCGACTCTGTGCGGAGCACTGGCTTAGTCGAGGTTCAGAAGCCGAAGGATTTTATCAGCCGTAACTTCAAGTATTACAGTATGTGCGACTGGTATCCCGGCATGCGCTTCATGTGTGTGCCTACCAAGGAGGACTTTGTTGTCAAGACCTTTGCCGATGCCAGGACGGGCAACATGGTGAGTAGTCGCGTGCTGGCCAAGAAAGTGCTGGTCTACGACACACACTCCGACAAGGCTGGTGGCCTGCACGAGCAGGTGTTCTTCCACCTGGAGGACGATCCCAGTGTTTCTTATTACTTCGAGGTGCCCATGGGAACCTTCGATGATTACTGCTATGGCAAGGGTGGAGTACCCACGCTAGCCTATCTGGGCGACGTGGATATGGCCCAGGACAGCCTGGTGGGCAAGCAGGTGCGTGTACTTGAGCGCCTGTACTATCAGGACTCCGAGGCTGCGGGCAGCGGAATCATTCCTGTTGACATTGGCGACGAGAAGCGTGGCCGCATCATGACCATCACAAAGGTGGGCGTGGGTACGCGCAACTATCCCGTGAAGATCATCTTCCAGGAGTCTGGCAAGGATGGCTTCAAGGGTCAGGAGTATTTCCAGTATGTCACTATCAGCCATACCAACTGCGCCATACGCGATGAGGATTTTGTCCGCAGTGACCTGAAACCTCACACGTTCAAGGGTTCCTTCCAGCTGTTGGCTGACAAGATGGCAGTCTCGCCAGAGCTGCAGAAGTGGAAGGGCAAGGAGGTCTATACCTTCTTCAATACCAAGATGCACGACGCCAAGGAGCAGGAGGTGGAAATCAGCCGCTTGTCAACATTCACCATTCTTGACCTCTACAAGATGGACGACAGCAACATGGTAGTGCTGACACTGAAGGGAAAGAAGAGTGGCAACGAGTACACCAAGGAGGTTTCGGCCACTAATACCCGTGTCTATGGCAAGGAAGAACTGCTCGACGAGCTCTTCGTGGAGGGCAATCCTGAGAAGATGGAGGGCGTGAGGGCTGCCAATATGGCGCTCATCAAGAAGCAGCAGGTGAAGCGCGGCTTTACCGAGGCTGAGGTAAGGCTGGCACTGGGTGAGCCCACCGAGGTGAAGAAACTCACGGCCAACACCTACCAGTGGATTTATCAGTTCAAGGACGACGTGAACCGCGACTTCCGTGCCGTGAAGTTCAGCTACAGCACCAAGAAGGTTATTCAGGACATGACGCGTTAACGGTTCTCTCTTCGCTGATTGTGCCGCTCTAGGCAACTCAGGGAAGTAAAGAATCTGAGAAATCTGGGTGAGCATCCGCTAATGGGTGCTCACCTTCGTTTTTTCTCAAATTTGGCGTATAGCTCATTTTTCAGGCTATTTTTGAGTAGTAGGTAGTCAATAGCTCAAATTGTAGACTGCATTTCATCTCCAGATGTTTGGCACATCAAATATGATTTTGTACCTTTGCTGCTACAGTCTGAAGTATAGTGGAGCTCTGCTGGGGAGCAACTCCATGGGGGATAGGATTGTATGAAACGACAAGAATGGGCAAGAGTCTCTATCAACGCGGCTCCTGCTTTTTCATTCTTAGAGTTTACATCAATGCCAAGAAAGACCCAGAAATGAACCGCTTGCGGTTCTCCTGTGTAAGGCCGCTGTGGTTGTTCAGGTTCTTCTTCAAGTCAGTGAACGTTCCCTCGATCTTGTTGTTCGTGTTAGGCTTTCCCTTGCAGTCTTCCCGCTGGTAGGTGAAGAGGAAAGGCTGGTAGAAGTTCAAACTATTCATCGCTGCTCTCAGCCGCTGGTGGGTATAGTGCATCTTCCCGTCCTTGTGGAGGCTTTTGTGGCCAATCGTGTCCTTCCACTTCTCTTTCCAGTCCTGGTAATCCCTCTTGAAATCAGCC
>CAMNJH010000179.1 GCA_946541275.1 uncultured Prevotellaceae bacterium | reverse complement strand
CCACTCCATCTACTTCTTTGCCGGGTCCGCACAGGGTAGCGTCAGCCCTGGCGACTTCGTGAAGGTGAAGCACAGTGTCAACTCATACAGCAGTCCTTTCCGTGCCTACATGGAGTACATCGGCTCAGAGGACTTGAACGGTACCATTATTTCTTCCGCCCGCATGCGGGAGCCGGCAGCACTGCCGCAGTCGATGCCCATCGTGATTGTGGAAGAGGATTCCGAGGGCGAGAACGTCACCACGCGGATAGGCACCCTCGACACCCGCACCGGTGAAATGACCCTTGACGGCGGTGACTGGTACACCCTCGACGGTCGTAAGCTCCAGGGCAAGCCCCAGGCCCAAGGCCTCTATCTGCACAACGGCCACAAAGTAGTGGTGAAGTAGCATGCTGGGACAGAAACAGCAATCAAACAAAGATACAATAATGAAACAGAACAAGAAGCGTTATCAGAAGCCGACCATAAAGGTCTACGACCTGCCGAATTCTGCTCGCCTGCTAGGCGGTTCTCCCTATGAGGGGGGAAATGCCTATATTCCCGCCCCTGACCCGACCGATGAGAACAAACTGGCCTGACGGCAGTACTCCCTGGCCGATAGACAGCGAAGAATGAACCCCATCACCCGGAACACGGCATGGCTGTTTGCCAAGAGCGGCATCACGCTCGTCATCAGTCTCTACGCATCGAGAGTACTGCTGCAGAAACTCGGCGTGGAGGACTACGGCGTGTACTACCTGGTGAGCAGCGTGGTGCTGATGTTCCTGTCGCTGCGCATGTTCTTTGCGAATGCCATTCAGCGCTTCCTGAACTTCACACGGGGACAGGGCGACGAGGCCAGGCTGCAACAGGTGTTCAGCACGGGCGTGCAGGTGCAGTTGCTGCTGGCCGTGGTGTTCGTGGCCATGCTGGAGACGGTGGGTCTCTATGCGCTGCTACAGCTGAACCTGAACGCTGAGCAGATGGCCGTGGCACGGGTCATCTTCCAGATGGCTGTGGCGACGGCCGTGGTGTCGATGCTGACGGTGCCCTACGACGCGCTGCTGATGTCGCGCGAGCGAATGGATGTCTATTCGCTGCTGGCCGTGGTGGAGCGCGCCTTGGCGCTGGGCGTCGTCTTCCTGATTGATGCGGGGCCATTCGACCGTCTTGTCAACTATGCACTGATGCTGCTTGGCGTGCAGTGCATGGTAAGAAGCATGAATGCCTTCTACTGCAGCCGGCACTTCAGTGAGTGCCGGGTGACCTGGCGGCTGAATAAGCCGCTGCTGCGTGAGATGTGCTCGTTTGCGGGCTGGAACTTCCTGGGTTGGACCGGCTATTCGCTGATGCATGAGGGCATGAACTACATGCTGAACCTGTGGGGGGGCGTGGTGGTGAACGCGGGGCGCAGCATAGCCTACCAGATGATGAGCCACTGCAATGTGCTGGCTGGCAATGTCAGCGCCGCCTTCCGTCCGCAGACCAATGCGGCAGCTGCATCGGCCGACCGGCGGGCGTTCTATCGGCTGATGTGCCGCAATGCCCAGGCCTCGTTTGTGCTCAACCTGGTGGTCACCGTGCCCTTGCTGGCGCTGGCACGTCCGCTGGTGCAGCTCTGGCTGGGACAGGTGCCGGCTTACGTCATTCCCTTTGCGCTGGCCTTGGGCGGCTACTACTATCTGCGCAGCCTGCATCAGCTGGTTGATGTGTTCTTCCTCTCCATCGGGAAGCCAAAGTACTACCAGATACTGGAGATGACGTCGCTGCTGCTGAATCTGCCCGTGGCTTGGCTGCTGCTCAGGGCTGGACAGCCCTACTGGATGGTGCTGGCCAGCCTGTCGGCATTCGAGGTGCTGAACCATGGGTCAACGCTGTGGCTGGCCGTCAGCCACTACGGGCTGCCATGGCGCTACTTCTGGCGGGGGGTCTACAGGCCGTTTATTGCAGCGGGCGTGTGTGCCGCCCTCTTCCTGTGGGGGGTATATGCCTGCTTTTATGTGGATTGTTGATAGAGACCTTACAATATTTGTATGATGGAAAAAGACTGTAACAAACCGACTTGTGGCGACGGCCTTACGCGCGCGTAACACGCGCGTGATAAAGTGCTACTTGTGCTACAGGCGGTGTTATCTTGCTGTGTTACAATGATTTGCAGGTGCATAATCACCCTGTTCTTGATGCTACCGAGGTGCTACCGAAAATGCTACCGGGGTTTTCAGTGGGAAAAGGGATAAGGTGGAAAAAGGAGCACGAGATTTTTCAAAACGGCGGCGACTTTTTTCAAAAAGTCGCCACCATTTTTCGGCCAAAGCCCAGATGGTTCCGGTAGGATTTTCGGTAGCACTTCAGTAGCACTTTCCAAGGGTAAAAATGCACCCGCATGTATCTGTAAATCAGAGTGTTGAAAGTGCGGTAGCACTTGTAGCACTTCGTTTCCTTTATTAACGCGCGCGCGTAGAGCCTTCCATCATGCGGCGCCACTTCATATAGCCCATGACGGCAATGACCACGTAGAGGGCGTAGAGGCTGGCCTTGAAGGGAATGTCCTTGTAGAAATAGAGCACGCAGGTGACTACGTCGACGGCAATCCAGATGAACCACTGCTCCAGGTACTTATGTGCCAAGGCCCAGATGCCCACCAGGCTAAGCGCCGTGGTGAAGCTGTCAGCCAGGGGCACGTTGCTGTTGGTGAAGGCCACGAGCAGCCAGTAGATGACGGCCCATATCACGCCAACAAGCAGCAGCCAGGGCAGCACCAGCAGGCGGGGGAAGTGGCGGATGGGCAGTGCCTGCTTAGACTTGCCACCATGCACCCATCGCCAGTAGCCATAGACGGTCATGGCCAGATAGTAGAACTCCATGGCGCAGTCGGCATAGAGCCCCTTCTGATAGTAAAGTACGATGCCCAGTGCCTGCATGATGAAGCCCACGAGCCACAACCACAGGCTGGCGCGATATTCTAGCCAGATGTATAGCAGCCCCAGGATGGTGGTCACTATGTCAAGCCAGTGTGCAAGAAGAAATACCGTCATAACTGATAGCTACAACAAACCTCGTGGAAAACCGAGTTCAACCGCAGCTAGAAGCGCAGCGTCACGCTGCCCATCACCGTGCGACCGGCCATGGGTATGAAGCCTATCTGGTAGTAGCGGTTCTCGTTGGGGTGTCCGTAATCGTCGAGTATGCTACTGTACACCCATCCGCTGGTGGCCACGTGAGTGTCGAATACATTGTTCACGTTCACGCCCAGTATGGCATCGCGTATGAAGAGCTGGGGCAGGTGGAGCGTATAGCTGAGCCGCACGTCGCTGGCCGAATAGGCTGGCAGCGAGCGGTCCTTGTTCTCCGTGTTGTCCAGGTACTGGCGGCTGACGTAGCCAGTGTGCCAGGTGGCCTGCAGTCCGCGCCAGTGGAAATCGATGAAGCCGTTGAGGATGGCCGATGGCGAGAAGGCCAGCGTGGCATCGTCATAGTGGATGGGGCGGAAGGAGTCGTCCCAGTCCACTGACGCCATCTCGGTGAAGTCCTTCAGCTTGTTCTGACTCAGTGCGGCGTTACCCTCCAGGGTGAGCACGGGTAGCACGTCGAAGGCAGCGCTGAGCTCCACGCCCATGCGGTAGCTGTCCTTGATGTTGGTGGTCAGAGCCTCGCCAATCTCGCTCAGCTCGCCCGTCTGCACAAACTGGTCGGTGTAGTCCATGTAATAGAGGTTCACGCCGGCTCGGAAGTTACGCGAAGCGAAGTTGTAGCCAGCCTCGTAGTCCATCAGGCTCTCGGCCTTGGGGAAGGGGTACTTGTAGTTGTCGGTGAAGTTGTTGCGCTCAGGCTCGCGATGGCTCACAGCCAGGCTGGCGTAGGCATGATGAGGCCCGCTGACCCAGCTCAGTCCCAGCTTGGGGTTCAGGAAGTTGTAGGTCTCGTCGATGTCCAGCTGCTGGTTGATCCAGCGGCCGTTGTCGCTGTAGAAATTGTCGTTGATGCCGCTGGTCTCGTAGTCCACGTGGCGATACTGCAGGTCAGCAAAGGCGCTCCACTGGTCGGTGAGCTGATAGGCGGCCTTTACGAAGGCGCTGGCATCAAGCTTAGAGGCATCGGAGTCGTAGTACTGATAATCGCCATTTTTCAGCAGGCTTGCTGCCAGGGTGGCATCCTTGACATAGGTGACGTAGCCGAAGTGGTTGCCCTGGAACTTCTGTGCCGACAGGCCTCCGATGACGTCCCAGCGCTCGTCCTTGTAGCTCAGGTTCCACACGATGCCATAGGAATCCTGGTCCAGTCCTTTCTTGCGCACGAAGTCGGTCTTCTTCACGCTGGTGTCGTTGATGCCAAACTTCTTTGGCTTGTTCATGGGCCGGAACTCGCTGTAGTAGCCGTGGCCGTGGGTGTAGTGCAGGGAGGCTGTGGTGCTCCAGTGGTCGTTGATGTCCCAGGCTGCGGTCAGTATGTTGTGGTTCTGCCAAAAGTTATCGGTGGTCCTGGCCCAGAGGCTGCCGTCGGCCATGTGGTAGCGCTCGGTCAGGTAGTTGCCGTTGGCATCCTTCACGAAGAGTCCGTCATCGCCGGTGGTCAGCTGCTCGTAGAGGGAGTTGAACTTGCCCAGTCCGGCGTTCCACATATCCTCGTAGGTCTTGATGCCCGTCTTGGTCTGGTAGCCCCATGAACCGTCGTCGTAGTTGCCGTCCATGAGCGAATAGTCGCCGTTGCCGGCAGTGATGCCGTTCCAGGCCTGCCCGGTCTTCTCGAAGTTCCCGAAGTTCTTGTAGCGGATGACCAGATTGTCGGCCACCCAGCTGAGTCCGGCGTAGTAGGAGCCTGAGCGGCCGTTGGTGCCATGCACGAAGCCGTCGGTGTTGGTCTCGTGATAGGCGCCATCAAGGATGAGGTGGTTCCACAGCAGACCCGTGGAGAACTTGCCGCCCACATTATAAGTATTGAACGAGCCATAGCTGGCTGAGAGCTCGGCGCCGGCCTTTTGGCTGGGGGTGGCACTGCTGAGGGCGACGGTGCCTCCGAAGGCGCCGTCGCCATTGGTCGAGGTGCCCACGCCGCGCTGTATCTGCACGCTGCCCAGCAG
>CAMNJH010000178.1 GCA_946541275.1 uncultured Prevotellaceae bacterium | reverse complement strand
TCAGCGTTCCGCCCAGACGCTTGTTCTCGCCATAGCTCAACGACTTGTTGATGCTGCCGTTGACGATGATGTCGTCCAGGTCGCCGCCCGTCTTCACAATCTCCTGTAACAGGGCCGAACCCAGCTGCGTGTCGAGGAAGTCGTAGGGGTCGGCATTAAACGTGGCCGATGTGTTCCAACTGCGGCCGTCGTTGGTGGAGTAGCTCCAGTTCGGACGGAAGCTGATGTTCCACAGCGTGTCGGGTGTCCACTCAATACGTCCCTGGGCGCTCCAGCTGTTCGAGCGCGAGAAGTTCTGGTTCACCGAGTTCTGGAACGACGACGCGTTGCCCACGAAGTTCTCGCTTGAGCGGCGCGACCAGGTGTCGCCGTCGCGATGGTTGTAGTTCACGCTGGCCTGGGCAATAAGGCGGTCGGTCTTCTCGTAGTTCAGGTTCACCATACCGCTCTTGGCTGCGTTCAGACCGCCGCCCATGCCACCGCCACCGCCGAAGCGCCGGCCACCGCCACCACCAAAGCCCATGTCGTTGGTGTTGTTGGCGTTGAGCATTCCCATCACGCGGTAGTCACCGCGCATATACATGCCAAAGATACGGCTGGTGTAGCGGTCCTTGGTGCCCACGCCCAGGTCGACGTTGGCCACGGTGCCGCGGTTCATACCCTGGCGCAGTCCGAAGTCGAGCACCGTCTGCTCGTTGCCGTCGTCAATGCCGGTGATGCGGGCCAGGTCGCTCTTCTCGTCGTAGGCACGTATGCGCTCCACAATGTTGGCGGGCAGGTTCTTCAGTGCCGTCTGCACGTCGCCGAACTCTTTCTTGTCAACCTTGATCTTGCTCACCTGCTTGCCATTGATGGTAATGTTTCCGTTATCATCTATCTCAGCGCCAGGCAAGCGCTTCACCAGTTCCTCCACTACGGAACCCTCGGGCGTCTTGAAAGCATCAGCATTATATATTAATGTGTCACCCTTTGACTGCACGCGGGCCACATTCTTCACCACCACAGCGCCTTTCAGCATGATGGCATCCTCTTCAACTGACAGCTTGCCCATCTGAACAGGCTTTCCGCTCATTGTGATGTTTTTCATGATGGTTTTGTAGCCAACGTAGGTCACTCGTACAATGTAGCTTCCGTCCCTGGGAGCGGTCAGCCTGAATTCGCCGTTGATGTTGGTCACCGCACTGGCTGCCTGGGCGCTGTCCGTCTTTAGCAGCACCACCGAAGCCTGAATCAGTGGTTCGTTGGTAGCCTGGTCAACAATGGTTCCGGTGATGGTTCGTTGTGCATGAACTGAGAGGGCCGCAGAAAAAATGACGGCCATCATGAGAAGAAATCGTTTCATATAGACAAGTGATTTTTATTTTTCATTTAATCTAGAGACGAGCTGTCTTCACAAAAGTTTAATCCTATTGAAAATTTTTTTGCTTTCTTTTTATTGCATAGTCAGAAAGTTTTGTTTACCTTTGTCGCTGAAAATATGGAAGAACAGAAAGTTATCATCTCCGAGAACCTGGAACGGGTTCTTGCTGAAGCCATCGGTGAATGCCGTGCTGACCGCCTTTTCGTGCTGACCGACGAGACCACCCGGCGCCTTTGCTGGCCAGTGGTTCAGGGCTATCCCTGCCTGGAGAATGCCATCCCGCTAGTCATCCCTGCTGGTGATGATCACAAGACGCTCGACTCGCTCAGTCATGTGTGGCAGGAGCTGCAGGCTCAGGGGGCTACCCGCCATTCACTGTTGGTCAATCTGGGCGGTGGCATGGTGACCGATCTGGGGGGCTTTGCTGCTTCTACGTTCAAGCGTGGCCTCAGCCTCATCAATATTCCCACCACACTGCTTTCCATGGTCGATGCCTCTGTGGGGGGCAAGACCGGTATTAATTTTGGTGGGCTGAAAAATGAACTGGGTGTCTTCCGCAATGCCTCTTCGGTCATTCTGGATACCGTGTTCCTGAAAACGCTCGATGCCGAAAACATCCTGTCGGGCTATGCCGAGATGCTGAAGCACGGGCTCATCAAGCCTGATGAAGTTCCCTTCTCACAGAGCGGAATGACCATGCTGGGTGAACTGCTGAACTTCGACGTGGAGCAGCCCGACCTGTTGCAGTTGGGCCGGATGGTGGCCGACAGCGTGAAAGTGAAGCAGTACATCGTGTTGCAGGACCCCACTGAGCAAGGCATTCGCAAAGCCCTGAACCTGGGCCATACTATAGGCCACGCTTTCGAGTCGTTTTCATTGGCACATGCGCAGTCTGACCCCACTGCACGCCCCGTGCTTCATGGCTATGCCGTGGCATGGGGACTGGTGTGCGAACTCTACTTGAGTGTGGTCAGGATGGGCTTCCCCACGGCAACCATGCGCCAGGTAGTGCGCTTCGTGCTCGACCACTACGGTCGCATGCCCATCACCTGTGATGACTATCCTGCATTGCTGGAGCTGATGACGCACGACAAGAAGAACACCGCCGGGCAAATCAATTTCACGCTCCTGGCCGACGTGGGCGATATCCGCATCAACCAGACAGCCACTAGGGAAGAGATTGAAGAGGCGCTTGACTTCTATCGGGAAGCCTGAACAGAACTGAAGGCATACCTACTTTTAGGTACTTACAATAAAAAAAACGCTTCTTGAAGCCGTTATTTGCCATAAAAAGAGTACTTTTGCATACTTTGTTGCACAGAAGGCTATAACCATGAATCTATCAGAGCTGAAAACAGGCGAACGGGGTGTCATCGTAAAAGTACATGGACACGGCAGTTTCAGGAAGCGCATTGTGGAAATGGGGTTTGTCAAGGGCAAGACAGTGGATGTGCTCCTGAACGCTCCGTTGCAAGACCCTGTCAAGTATAAGGTGATGGGCTACGAGGTGAGCTTGCGTCGCCAGGAGGCAGAGATGATTGAGGTGCTTGACTCTTCCAACTCATCCCCGCAGGATGAACCCACTGCGGCCGAAGTCACTTTGGAGGCATCGTCCAATGATGGGAAGCTGGAGGGGGCCGTCCATGAAGCCCTGCGCAAGCGTCGTACCATCAACGTGGCGCTGATTGGCAATCCTAATTGCGGCAAGACTTCGCTTTTCAATTATGCCAGCGGAGCCCATGGCAGGGTAGGGAACTACAGCGGGGTCACTGTCGACGCCTCTGAGGCCCACGCATCTATGTTCGGCTACGAGTTCAACCTGATTGATCTGCCCGGCACTTATTCCCTGTCGTGCTATTCGCCCGAAGAGCTGTATGTGCGCAACTATCTGCACGAGCAGTTGCCCGATGTCATCATCAACGTCATTGACTCCAGCAACCTGGAACGCAATCTTTATCTGACCACCCAGCTCGTCGACATGGACTTACGCGTGGTGGGTGCTCTCAACATGTACGATGAGTTCGAGCGTCGTGGCGATCATGTCGACCTTTCCACGTTGAGCACCCTCTTCGGCATGCCCATGGTGCCCACATCCTTCAAGAACGGCATGGGGGTGAAAGAACTCTTCAGGGCCGTCATCCAGGTGTATGAGGGGCGCAGCCATCATGCCCGCCACCTGCATATCAACTACGGCCATGAGATTGAGGACGGCATCAAGGAGCTGAGGAAAGGACCGCTCCAGCTGCCCCCTCATGGTGAAACCTTGAAGTTCCCGCCCTCTCTGAGCATGCGCTACGTGGCCATCAAACTGCTGGAAGGCGACAAGGCCATGGAGGACCTCATTGACAAGGCTGCCCCTATGGGCGCTGGCTGGAGGGACATTCGTGACCGGGCGGCAGCACGCGTGCTGGAGGAAACCGGCGACGATGCCGAGACTGCCATCATGGACGCCAAATATGGCTTTGTGAATGGTGCACTGACCGAGGCTGGCTATGAGACGGGCACGAAGGAAGACACCTATCGCACCACCCATCTCATTGACCGCGTCCTGTCCAGCAAGTATCTGGGCTTCCCCATTTTCTTCCTGATTCTCTTTGTCATGTTCCAGGCCACCTTTGCCCTGGGTCAGTACCCCATGGACTGGATAGAGGCAGGCGTGGAGTGGCTGGGCGACTGGATAGGGACCAACATGCCTGAAGGGCCGCTGCGCTCTATGCTGGTCGACGGCGTGATAGGCGGCGTGGGGGCCGTCATCGTCTTCCTGCCACAGATATTGATACTCTATCTTTTCATTTCCTTTATGGAAGATTCGGGCTACATGGCTCGTGCGGCCTTCATCATGGACAGGCTGATGCACAAGATGGGACTCCATGGCAAATCCTTCATCCCCCTCATCATGGGCTTCGGCTGCAATGTGCCAGCCGTCATGGCCACGCGCACGGTGGAAAGCCGACGCTCGCGCCTCATCACCATGCTCGTGCTTCCGTTCATGTCCTGTTCGGCTCGTCTGCCCATCTATATCATGGTCACCGGCACCTTCTTCGCTGCTCAGTATCGCTCGTGGGTCATGCTCTCACTCTATGCCATAGGCATCCTCATGGCTGTGGTTGTCAGCAAGGTGCTGTCACGGTTTGTGCTGAAAGGCGAGGACACACCCTTCGTCATGGAACTGCCACCTTACCGCTGGCCCACGTGGAAGGCCACCATGCGTCACACCTGGGAGAAAGGCAAGGAATACCTGAAGAAGATGGGTGGCATCATTCTTGTGGCCAGCATTATTGTATGGTCACTAGGCTATTTCGGCACCATGGGTGTAGCACCCTCCATGGAACAGAGCTTCATTGGCAGCATGGGCCGCTTTGTGGAACCGCTGTTCTCTCTGCAAGGCTTCGACTGGAAGCTGGACGTCAGCCTCATTGCTGGGGTGGGGGCAAAGGAGATTGTAGCCAGTACAATTGGCGTGTTGGGTGGATTGGAGACGATCACTCCCCTGGTGGCTTATTGCTACTTGCTGTTCGTGCTGCTCTATTTCCCATGCATAGCCACCATTGCCGCCATTAAGAACGAAACTAACTCATGGCGCTGGGCCATCGTGGCCGCTGTCTACACCACCTGTCTGGCCTGGCTGGTTTCTGTTGTGGTCTATCAGGTAGGAACACGTCTGGTCTGAGACGTGGATGAAAACCTCTGACTGCTCTCTCACCTCTCACAACTGTAATAATCACTTTTCATTTTACC
>CAMNJH010000177.1 GCA_946541275.1 uncultured Prevotellaceae bacterium | reverse complement strand
CCTGTGTGACGAAGCCCTACCTCATCCGCCTGTTCAAGCGGGAGTTTGGCACGTCGCCCGTGCAGTTTATCAACAGGAAAAAGACGGAGCGGGCCCAGCTGCTGCTCTTCACCACCGAGATGCCAGTGAAGGAGATTGCCTATGCCTTGGGATTCAGTGACCATAGCTATTTCATCAGGCTGTTTCGAAAGCTCACGGGCAACACACCGCAAGAATACAGAAGAAACGTCAAAGGATAAGCCGGGAGAACGAATCGTTCTTCCAGAATCCATGAAAAAAACATGGTTAGGCCCCATTTTTCTTTGCTGAGTGGAAAATAATGCTTATATTTGCGGCAGGAAAAATGAAGGACAGGCTTACAACAGAACAACGCCACAAGAACATGGCTGCCATCAGGTCGAAGAATACCAAGCCCGAGTTGCTGGTTAGGAAAGGCTTGTGGAGGCTAGGTTTCCGCTACCGGCTGAACTCACCGCGGCTGCCTGGTCATCCTGACCTGGTGCTTCGCAAGTACAGGACGTGCATCTTTGTGAATGGTTGCTTCTGGCATGGCCATGAGGTGAACTTCTCTGCTGACAAAGAGCTGCAGAACTCTGCGTGTTGCAAGATTCCCCACACCAACCGGGCGTTCTGGGTGTCCAAGATTCAGCGCAATCAGGAGCGCGACCGCGAGGAACAACAACGGCTGGCCACCATGGGGTGGCACTGCATCACGGTGTGGGAATGTGAGCTAGCTCCCCGCCGGCGCGAGCACACCCTGGCGTCGCTGGCCTTTACGCTGAACAAAATCTGGCTGACTGACCATTGCTCCCAGCGCCCCTATCAGCGGCTGGAGGAAGAACCCTCGGCTTTTGACCGCGCAGCAGAGGAGTGAACAAGCTGTTTGTCCACTCCTCTGGCTTTACAGGAAAGTGCAGTTCCCTTATTTCCGCCAGGCATTGACGACTTCACCGATGTACATGGTGTGCGGTCCGGCGGGGAAGTGGTTGTACATCAGCTTGGGCACGTTGTTCTTGAAATATTTTTCCTCAAATGGTGCGGCATACATGATGGCACACTCTATCACCATGTCGGCCTCCAGGTAGTAGGGTGTTCCGTGCTCCGTGTAGGCAGTGTGCAGTCCCAGCGCCTCGGCCTTGTCGCCATTGCGACCGCTGTGGCGCCCCATGTAGTCCAGCACCCTGCTCTGCTCTACGTCAAAGGCCATCACGGTGAAGTATGCAGCTTTGTCCATGAACTCCTTGGTGTAGCGCTTCTCAGCCACATAGACGGTCAGGGCAGGTTTTCCCCACAGGGTGCCTATTCCTCCCCAGCCTATGGTCATGGCGTTGCTCTTCTCCTTGTTGCCAGCGGCCAGCAGCTCAGCGTGGTTGAACCACTGGAAGCCATTCTCAGCAAAGTCTTCACTGACATTCATTTTCTCAAACCCATACTGCTCCTGAGCGGCCATGGTCAGGGTGAACAGCAGCATAAGGGCTGAAAGGATAGCTCTGTTTTTCATATTTTCTTGGGTTAGATGTTATTCTTTGGTTACGGGCATTTTCTCGGCCTGCCAGGCGGTGATGCCGCCTTTCAGTTCTTCCACCTTGTAGCCCTCCGCCATCAGCTTGTTGCAGGCATCTGTCGACCTGCGTCCACTGCGGCAATAAACGGCAATGGTCTTTCCTACAGGTAGCTGCTTTCGGGCTTTTTCCATAAAGTCGTTCTGTTTCACGTCGATGAGGATGGCGCCCTCAATGTGGCCCTCGGCATATTCCTGAGGGGTTCTCACATCCAGTAACGTAACATCGGGATTCTTGATGAGTTCGGCAAACTGCTTGACGTCGATACTCTCAAAATTCTTCTGGCTACAGGCAGTGCTCAGTCCAATCACACTCAGCAAAAAGGCAAGTATTTTTTTCATATCAGTGACTATTTGGCTGCAAAAATACGAATTATTCGGCAAACCACCACATATTTTAAATATCTTTAAGTTGAAAACAATGCAGCGCGTGAGTGGTTGGCAAGAAGGTGGGCTGACAGCTCATTGCTCTCAGGCAGTTCTGCCGAAACAGCAATAATTTGTCAGGCAAGGCAACAAACTATTCAAAAAGTGTTGTGGGTCATTATTTTTCGAATGACCAAAGAGGTCGTATTCCTCTTTTTTTGTATCTTTGCAGCAGTTCAAACCAACTAAAGACATGAAGATGAAGAATATTCTACTGATGGCCCTGCTGCCAATAGGGCTGATGGCCCAGCCGGGAATTAACATTGTGGAACAGCCTGCTGACGGCGCCTTTCCTATTGCGAGTCCAACAGAGAATGCCACCCTTGTGGTGGCCGACGAGGATGCTGAGGTGGTGCGCACGGCCGCCCATTGTCTGGCTGACGATGTAGAGCTGGTCAGCGGCCAGCGCCTCAGCGTGGCCAACAGCCTGAGTGCCGCATCGCTGCCCATCATAGCGGGCACCATCGGCCAGTCGCCGCTCATTGACCAGCTGATTTCCAAGGGTCAGCTCGACGTGAGTCAGGTTCGCGGCAAGTGGGAGGTCTTCACCATCCAGTTGTTGAAGGCACCGCGTGCGTTGGTGGTGGCAGGTAGCAACCCCAGGGGCACGGCCTATGGTCTGTTTGAGCTGTCGCGGCTGATGGGGGTGTCGCCCTATGTCTGGTGGGCAGATGTGACGCCAGCCCGTCGGCCAGCTCTCTATGCCTGTGGCACAGGCATGGTGTCGCGTGAGCCTTCCGTGAAGTACCGTGGCATTTTCATCAACGACGAGGATTTTGGCCTGCAGCCCTGGGCCGCCAAGGGTATTGACAAAAAGTACAACAACATAGGCCCCAATACCTATGCCCGTGTGATGGAGCTACTGCTGCGCCTGCGTGCCAACACGCTGTGGCCCGCCATGCATCTGTGCTCAGAGGCTTTCTGGGCCAACAAGGACAATCTGCCCGTGGCCAGGAAATATGACATCATGCTGGGTTCCAGCCATTGTGAGCAGATGTTGCGCGACAATGAGTGGGAGTGGCGGCATGCTCCGTGGAACGGCGTGAACGAAGACTGGAACTATGTGGAGAACAAAGCTAAGATACAAACCTATTGGGAAGAGCGCGTTGTTGAGAGCAAGGGCATCGATGCCATGTACACCCTGGGCATGCGCGGAGTGCACGACTGGGGCATCTCGGGCTATCCCACCACCGAGGACAAAGTGCGTGGCCTGACGGAAATAATAGCCTTCCAACGCAGTCTGCTGGATAAGCATTTGGGCGACGCCACGAAAGTGCCACAGCTGTTCATACCTTATAAAGAAGTGCTCGATGCCTACAATGCTGGTCTGCAAGTGCCCGACGATGTGACCCTGTGCTGGGTGGACGACAACCATGGCTATATTCGCCAGTTGCCACGCCCGTCAGAGCAGGCCCGTTCGGGTGGCAACGGCGTCTATTATCATGTGTCCTATTGGGGCACGCCGGCCGATTATTTGTGGATATGTTCCCATTCCCCGTCGCTCATGAGCTACGAGCTGTCAAGGGCCTACGACCAGGGCATCCGCACGCTGTGGATCATCAACGTGGGCGATATCAAGCCCGCCGAGATGGAACTGGAGTTCTGTATGGACATGGCCTGGAATGTGGAAGACTGGACGCCTGAACGCGCCATCAACTACAATAGGCAGTGGGCTGCCCGTACTTTCGGAGAGGCTTATGCCGATGATATTGCAGCCATCAAGACCGAGTACTACCGGCTGGCTGCCGCTGGCAAGCCTGAACATCTGCACATCATAGAGTTGACTGATGCCGACAAGGATCAGCGCATCAGCGACTATGCAGCCCTTGCAGCCCAGGTGGACGCCTTGAAAGAGCGCATCCCCGACCGGCTGCTCGATGCCTACTATCAGCTGGTGGAGTACCCCGTGAAGGGAGCCTACTATATGAATGTAAAGATGTTCCGTGCCGAGCAGAGCTTGCAGCTGGCCCGACGTGGTCACCGCGAAAAGGCCCTGGCCTATGCAGCTGAGGCCCGCAAGGCCTACCGTCAGATAGGTATGCTGACCAGCCGTTATAACACAGGCATTGCTGGAGGCAAATGGAAAGGCATCATGAGCTTCCAGCCCCGTGGCCTGTCACACTTCGGCATGCCTGAGGTGGCCACCGATGCTACCATCAGTAGCACCCAGCTGCCCCTGCCTGTGGCTGACCCTGTCAGCATCATCCCTGCAGCCAGCTATCAGCGGGCTGCCTCCAGCGTGGCCACCCTGTCAGGACTGGGCTTGGGCCCCAGCAGCGTCACTGTGTGGCCGCTCGACATGAAGGCCTACTCAGAGAGTGAGGTCTGGCAGGCTCCCTACGTGGAATACCAGGTGCCTGTGAAGGCGGGCCAGAACCGTGTGCAGGTGCGCTGTCTGCCCACCTTCCCCATCAATACTGACTACGATTTGCGTTTGGCGCTTTCCATCGATGGCTCCAAGCCCCAGGTCAGCTCCATCAAGACCACGGCCATGCAAGGCTGGTGGCACACGACTGTGGCACAGGGCTATGCTGATGCTTCCATCACCTTCCAAAGCGATGCCGACCGTCAGGTGCTGCTGCGTGTCAGCATGCTCGACCCGGGCGTGGTGGTCAGCCAGATACGCGTCAACTCCGACCGTGAGGAAGACTTGACGCTGACCAGGAAGGTCATCCGTAACTACGATTTTGAGCAGGACCACGCTGGGCACCTGAATCCTGTGGGCACCACCAGCCGCGGCATCCCTGCCGGATGGCAGTCGAAAGGACAGCTGACGAAAGGCAGTAATGGGCTTGACTCCTACGGCGTCAACCAGGATGCTGCCAACTGTCACGGCAACAATGTGTGCTGGATGAACTCACAGCCCATGCCCGATGATTTCTGCCTCTACCAGACAATATCTGCCCGCCATCTGAAGCCGGGCACCTATCGCGTCAGCTGTCTGTTGTGGGTGGAGAATAACAAGAAAACCAATTGTCGTCTGTTTGCCAATAAGCATGTGCAGTATTATGGCAGTGAGGGCGACTATACCAACCTGCTTACGCCAGGCGAGGTCAATACCTACGCCGGCTATGCTGGCGGTAGCGCATCGAGCATGGTTCTCCGACCGATGGAGGTTTATGTCACCTTGGCCAAGGGTGAGAATCTGACCATAGGCATCAAAAGCAGTAATAGACTGAACAATGGGCGGCAGGCCACCGATAATGCTGGATGGTTCAAGGTGGACTACTTCCGAATTACGCCCGT
>CAMNJH010000176.1 GCA_946541275.1 uncultured Prevotellaceae bacterium | reverse complement strand
CCTGGAACACGATGTTCTTGATGGCCTTCACCTTCGTGGGCGAGCCGGCCAGACCACACTGGTTCACATCGCCATCGACATCGGCCACCGACCACTGATTCAGTGTCAGCTCAGGGCGCTCGTCATACAGATAGTCATAGGCAGTGCCCCCAGCAGGACGCTCCATGGGGCAGGTAGCACGCTTGTACTTCATCACCAGCTTAGCATTCTGCGGACGGCAGGGAGCAGCGCTTCCATTCACCGTGATGACCACGGGCAGTGGAGCCTTAACGGTTTCCACACCGCCGTCAATTACACGCTTGATGGTGGCAAAACCACCATCTACACTGAGCACTTCCTCGGCATAGGTCACCTGATTCAGTCCCAGCTTCTGGGCCACCTGCGGGCCGACCTGGGCCGTGTCACCATCGATGGCCTGACGACCACCAATGACGATGTCGACATCACCAATCTTCTTAATGGCGGTAGCCAGGGCATAACTGGTGGCCAGCGTATCGGCACCGGCGAAAAGGCGGTCGGTGAGCAACCATCCCGTGTCGGCGCCACGATAGAGCCCCTGACGGATAATTTCTCCAGCGCGTGGAGGTCCCATTGTGAGAATTCCTACTGTAGAGCCCGGATTCTGTTCCTTTAATCGAAGGGCCTGCTCCAAGGCGTTCAAATCTTCGGGGTTGAAGATGGCGGGAAGGGCAGCACGGTTTACCGTACCTTCGGCGGTCATGGCGTCCTTTCCCACATTTCGGGTGTCTGGCACTTGCTTAGCCAGAACAACAATCTTTAATGCCATATAATATAATAATGTGTAAAACTTAAGTCTTTCACTTAAAAAGCGGGTGCAAAATTACTACTTTTTGCGCACACAACCAAATTAATTGCACAAAATCGATTCTTTTGCGCACATTTTAGGGTATTTTGTGCATTATATCAAGTCTTTTTTGTAACTTTGCAGCAAACTTTTCAGCATACAAGACAGATACTTAAAAGCTACACACATGACGAAAAGAGTCTTTCTGATACTAATAACTATTCTGGTCGCCGCACTGAATACCACGGTGAGCGCACAGGACTTTGCCACGGGCCTGGTACGCCTGAAGAGCAAGCGCACCTCCTGGTATCTCTCCACTGACGCAAAAGGTGTAGCCACCACCACGGCCAAGAACAACCAGAAGCTCGGACAGGTTTGGATTCTTCAGCCTTATGGCGACGGTTACTATCTGCGCAGTGCCAACACTGGCGAATATCTGCAAACCGACTACCCCACCCCAGCCGCCGCTAAAGCGAAACTCTACATCCGCAAAAGTCCTAATGCCACTGGCGCCCCTCTCTTCTGGAACATATCCTCAAACAGCAATTTCTCAGGCAGCAGTTTTCTCAACACCAACACCAGCCACGCCCTATTCGTTTACTCCATGGACGATGGCTGCGACTGGTACATTGAGGCTGAGACCATCTTCACCGAGGCCGAAGTCCGCCAACACCTGCAAGGTGACAGCCATTTCGTGAGTGAGCTGAAGGATGGCGGTTTCTATCGCCTGCACAGCATCTATGGGCGAGTGCTGACCGAAGGCAGCAATCTCTCCACCAAGGAGCCTGATGCCGAAGACTTCGGCCAGTACTGGCAATTGCACAAGAGCGGCACAGGCTGGCAGCTGCAGGCCGTAGTGGCCCAGACCTATGTACAGCACCAGACGCAGACCAGCGTTCCCTATCGTCTTGGAACCACGAAGGTCACCTTCAGCATCAACTCCGCCAACGACGATGAGTGGGAAAGCTATTGGACCATCAGGTATGGTTCTGACTGGGGCGGTCTGCACGACGCTGCCTCCCAGGGCCACGACGTGGTCTACTGGGATTACACTGCCGAGGCCAGCGCCTGGCAGATAGAAGAGGTGGAATTGGACGAGGAAGCCGTTGAGGAACTGCGCCAGCAGCAGGCTGACTTCGACCAGCTGGTGAAGAACAAGACACGCCTGCAGCTGCGACTGGCCAATCTGTTTGAAGACGCTGCCTGCACCACCCTGAAGCCCGACATCCAGGCGCTCAGCGATGAGGCCCTGGCCGGGCATGAAGACTTCGCTGCCCTGAACGACGCCATGCAGGCCATGGTGCTGAAAGTGAAGCACAACGACTGGCAGCAGTTCACTGATCCCGCCACAGGCTATTCAGCCGGCTACGAGCACTTTTTCCGCGTGGCCGACTACCGCGTGTACAGCAACCACGAGGCCATGGCCAACGCCAAGAACTTCACCATGAGCAATTCATTTGGCCGTCTTTCCGGTCCCACGGGCATTGTGGCCAATGCCCGCGACATCATCTACGTCTATGTGGGCAGTTCACCTAAATCGGGCTGCTCGCTGATGATGGAGGCGGTGAGCACCGACGGCGTGCCCGGCAATCATCCCACGGGCGAGACAGTCGCCCTGAAGTCAGGCCTGAACCTGCTGCGCTTCAGCGAGCAGAAGCAGCTCTACGTCTTCTACCAGCTGACAGATGCATCCAAGAAACTGGACCAGTACCCCGACATCACCATCCACATTGAGGGAGGCCAGCTGCAGGGCTACTGGGATGCCACCCGCGGCATGACCAATGCCGACTGGAAGCTGCTGCAGCAGAGTCTGCTCAAAGCCAGCCCCGTGCTGAACCTGAAGACGCAGCACCTGGTGTTCTGCATGGATGCCGACCTGGTCATGAAGTCAGAGCCCGACGAGATGGAAGGCCTGATGCGCATCTGGGACCGCATCGTGGAGAACGAAGAGCGCTATATGGGTGTGGAGGATTTTGAAGGCCGCTTCCGCAACGTGTGGAATGCCTTCAGCGGTGCCAGTTCGTACATGCACTCCACTACCTATGGCACCTGGTACGACGAGTCCACCATCGCTACCATCATGAACTACAAGAAGATGACGCAGCCCGGCAACATATGGGGACCCAGCCACGAGATAGGCCACAACCACCAGGGCAGCATCAACGTCATAGGCACCACCGAAAGCTCGAACAACCTGTTCTCCAACATCAACACCTTTGAGCAGGGCATCATCACCAGCCGGCGCCAGCTACCCGTCGACGTGTTCTGCGAACTGGGCAAGAACACCCACTGGCTGAATCGCAACATCTGGCAGACCACCAGTCTGTTCTTCCAGCTCTACCTCTACTTCCACGTGCAAAAACACAACGAGCAGTTCCTGCCCGACCTGTTCCGAGCCCTGCGCAAAGATCCTATCAACAAAAGCACAGGACATGGAGCCAAGGACTATCTGCATCTGGCAAAAAAGATTTGCGACGTGGCGCAAGCCGACCTCTCTGAGCTGTTCGAGGCCTACGGCATGTTTATTCCTGCCAACAACATTCACGTCAGTGACTACGCCGACTATCACGTCACTACGACACAGGCCGACATCGACGCCGCTCGCCAGTACATGCAGCAGTACCCCCGCAAGCTGGGCAACATCATGTTCATTGACGACCATCTGGAGCCCATGCACACGGCCGATGCCGACAACATCTTTGAGGGGGTGCCAGCCACCAGCAACGGTTTGAAGAAGAACAACCTGGACCAGCACAACGAGGTGGCGGAATACAAGAGTCTGCCCATCGGCGAGAGCGGCGACTATACATTGTTCACCCACGATGCCCCTGACGTGGTTGATGACTACTACACGCTGTCGGCCAACGGCCGCACCATCACTTTCCACGGCACTAACTACGCCGGCCATAAGTTCTACAATGCCGAGGGCCGCCTCATCTGGGCCACCAATGCCCGCCAGGTGGCCCTGCCACAAGCCGTGCTCAGCCTGGGCCTGGCCAACGTCACCATCATGACGGCCATGTACAACATGAAGGATGCACCGTGCACCGACCACCAGCCCGACCTACAGGGCATTGACGTCCTCCACTATCAGCCCTCTGCCCACCAGCGGTTCATCAACCTGCAAGGCCAGCGTCTCGACAGCGCCGATGCCCCTGGCGTCTATATCATCGACGGAAAGAAAACTTTCATTAAATAACAAATCTGCTGAAGCAACAATGAAACGTATCCTACTGAGTTTATCATTTGTCGTTTGTCATCTGTCCTTTTTCGGCACAGCCGCCTGGGCACAGGACTTCGACAACCTGCCCGACCCCATTGAGGACGTGAACAAAGTGGTGGACAACACCCCCGACTCCATTGCCAAAGCCCTGATGTCAAGACCGGCACCAGGCAGTACCCGCAAGGGTACGAACCCCGTGATGTTCCTCATTGGCAACTCCACCATGCGCAATGGCACGCTGGGCAACGGCAACAATGGCCAGTGGGGCTGGGGCTACTTCTTCCCGAAGTACTTCAATGCCTCCAAGATTTCCGTTGAGAACCAGGCACTGGGCGGCATGAGTACCCGCACGTTCTATACCGACCTGTGGCCCGCCATCCGCCAGGCATTGAAGCCCGGCGACTGGGTCATCGTCAGCATCGGCCACAATGACAACGGCGAGTTCTTCGACCAGCGACGCGCCCGTGCCGTCATACCCGGCGTGGACCCAGACACCTGCTATGTAGGCTTCAACCAGCGCACGCAGCGCCAGGACACCGTGTACAGCTATGGCACGTATCTGCGCAAGTACATAGCAGAGATTCGTGCCGCCGGCGCCAACCCCATCCTGATGTCGCTGACGCCACGCGATGCCTATGATGAGAAGACAGGCCTCATCGTGCGCAAGCCGCAGACCGAATGGGCCGCCTACGTGGCCGCCGTGGAGGGGGTTCCCTTTGTCGACCTGAACGAAATCAGCGGTCAGAAGCTGGACAGCTACAGCCCGTGGAAAGAGAAATACCATTTCATGGGCGACCACATACACACCTCAAAGTTCGGTGCCGAGATGAATGCCCGCAGCGCCGCCGAAGGGCTTTTCTACAGTGCCAACCCCGCCCTGAAGCCCTTGCAACTGACGATGCAGGGCGTGGTGCCCGACGCCTGGCAGGTGAAGCGCGAAGAGGGCAAGCCCGTGCTCTTCTTCACCGGCGACTCAACGGTGAAGAATGCCGACAAGGATGATGACGGCATGTGGGGATGGGCATCGCAGGCGCAGACCGTGTTCGACGAGTCGAAGATTACGCTTGTCAATGCTGGCCGTGCAGGGCGCAGCACGCGCTCGTTCGTCCGCGAGGAACTGTGGAACAAGGTATATAACTCCCTGCAGCCCGGCGACTACGTCACCATACAGTTCGGTCATAACGACATCTGTCCCATCACCGACCAGAAGGCC
>CAMNJH010000175.1 GCA_946541275.1 uncultured Prevotellaceae bacterium | reverse complement strand
GGAGGAGGAACTGGACGACTGGTACCGCATCACCATCCACCAGCTGGTGCGCGTTTGCCGCGACGTATCGTCGAAGTACACGCGCAGCAAGGTGCGCAAGTCGCTGCCTCAGGAGTTCTGCTACATCATTGAGGAGCTGCTGCACGAGCGCACCGACGACCAGAACAAGGCGGCCTACGTGGCCGTCATCGTGGACACCATCATCTCCACAGGGCGGGCTGACGATTTCATAGTGGCCATCAGCAACGTGATACAGCGGCTGGCCATTGACCAGCTGCACATATTGGGTGACATCTACGACCGCGGGCCCGGCGCGCACATCATCATGGACACGCTGCGGGGTTACCACTCCTGGGACATTCAGTGGGGCAATCACGACATTCTATGGATGGGGGCTGCCGCCGGCAACGACGCCTGCATCTGCAACGTGCTGCGCCTGTCGCTGAGATATGCCAACCTGGCAACGCTGGAGGAGGGCTACGGCATCAATCTGGTGCCCCTGGCCACCTTCGCCCTCGACGTGTATGGCGACGATCCCTGCACGGAGTTCGTGCCGAAGCTGCTGAAGAATGACGCCTCGATGGACGAGAAGACGCTACAGCTGACGGCGAAGATGCACAAGGCCATCAGCATCATTCAGTTCAAGGTGGAGGCGGAGATTTTCCACTGCCGGCCAGAGTGGCAGATGGAGGACCGTTGTCTGCTGGAGCACGTCGACACTGAGCGCGGCGTCTGCCTCATCAACGGGCAAGAGTACCAGATGAAGGACTACCACTTCCCCACCCTCCCATCTTCTAACTCCTCACTCCTCACTCAGGAAGAGCAAGAGCTGATGGCGCGCCTGCACCACTCGTTCCGCGTGAGCGAGAAGCTGCGCAAGCACATTCGCACCATCCTGTCACACGGCTGCATGTACAACATCTGCAACCAGAACCTGCTGTTCCACGCTTCGGTGCCCCTGAACGACGACGGCACGCTGAAGGAGGTGCCCATACTGGGCCGGCGCTACTCTGGCCGCCAGCTGATGGAGTACATTGGGCAGCTGATACGCTCGGCCTTCCAGAACGACACGCCACGCCAGCAGAAGGAGTATGCCCGCGACTACTTCCTCTACCTGTGGTGCGGCAAGGACTCGCCACTCTTCGACAAGTCGAAGATGGCCACCTTTGAGCGCTACTTCCTGGCCGACCGCGACACGTACCACGAGGAGAAAGGTAACTATTTCAAGCTGCGCGACTCGGCCGAGGTGTGCGACCGCATCCTCGATGCCTTCGGCGTCAAGGGGGAGGCGCGACACATCATCAACGGCCACGTGCCCGTGCATGCCGGCGCGGGCGAGAACCCCATTAAGGCGGGGGGCCGGCTGATGGTCATCGACGGGGGCTTCTCGGAGGCCTACCACAAGGAGACAGGCATTGCCGGCTACACGCTGGTGTACCACAGCCGCGGCTTCCAGCTGGTGCAGCACGAGCCGTTCTGCAGTGCCCAGGACGCCATTCTGCGCGGCACGGACATCAAGTCGACCACTCAGATAGTGGAGATGTCAACACACCGCATGCTGGTGGCCGACACCGACAAGGGGGCGGAGCTACGACAGCAAATCAGCGACCTGAAGGACCTGCTCTATGCCTACCGCCACGGAATCATCAAAGAGAAGAGAAGCTGAACTGAGTGAGGAGTGAGGAGTGAGAAATGAGAAATTCCTCACTCCTAACTCTCATCGGGTTAATTACTAATAATGACCTTCAAATTACTAATAATGAAAGTTAAAGATAGATGGTCTGAAGAAAAAAAGGCTCTACTAAACTTTTAGATTTCTAAATTCTTCGTAATTTTGCCGCAGTGAAGTCAATAGTTCCCTCTTTGGAACCGGCAAAATAAATACGAAGGGTATGAAACAACAGACACTGACAAAAAGCGAGATGCAGGTGATGAACATTCTGTGGGAGATAGGCCACAGTGCCTGCGTGGCAGATGTGCTGGAGCGCTACCAGGAGCCAAAGCCCGCCTATACCACCGTGGCTACATTCCTGAAAATTCTGGAGCAAAAAGGATTCGTGGAGCATCGCAAGGGCAAGGGGAAGCTACTGATGTACTCTCCGCTGATGACGAAAGAGCGCTATAGCCGACAGGTGATGGAGGAAGTGAAGGACAATTTCTTCGATGGGTCGTTCTCGTCGCTTGTATCGTTCTTTGCCCAGAGTGAGAAACTGAGCGAGGAGGAGCTGGATGAGATAGCGGCTATCATTCGGTCACTGCAGCAGCAAAAGGAGAAGGAGGCTTAGCAGCGCTTATGACAGACTTCCTTACTTATGACCTGAAGGTGAGTGCCGTGCTGACGGTGTGCTACCTGTTCTACCGTCTGCTCCTTGAGCGCGAGACCCTGCATCGGCTGAGCCGCTTGGTGCTCCTAGCCTCCCTGGCCCTCTCGCTACTGCTCCCCTTGTTCATCATCACTATTCACCACACGGTGTGGATAGAGGCTGAAAGCCAGGCCGTCAATGGAACAGGCATGAGCGAGGCCAGACAGCCTGCTGATGCCGCCCTGCTGCAACCAGGTTCCATGTTGGAGCTATTGTTATTCCTGGTGTTCGTGGCGGGCTTCATGGTGCGGCTCTACTATCTGGCACGGTCTTACTGGCAGTTGCGCCGTCTGATGAACACAGGCCAGCTGGTTCCGTTACCATATGAAGGAATCAGGCTCTGCATCGTCGATGTGCCTGTTGCACCTTTCTCCTGGGGACACACCGTCGTTGTCAACCGGCAAGACTACAACGAGCGGAATCCGCTCTTGCTGATACATGAACGGAGTCATGTGCGGCTGCATCACAGCCGTGACGTGGTTTTCGTGGAGCTCATCACGGCTCTTCAGTGGTTCAATCCCGTGGTATGGCTGCTTAGTCGCGACCTGCGCACCATCCATGAGTATGAAGCCGACGAGGCCGTGCTCTCGCAAGGGGCTGACCTGGCCCAGTATATTTCTCTTCTAGCCTGTAAGGCTACGGGCATTCAGGCCTGTGCCCTGGCCAACGGCATTAATACCAGTAAACTGAAAAAACGTATAGACATGATGCTGAAACACAAATCCCCCAGGCTGTGCTGGCTCAAGGGACTGTATATCCTGCCAGTGGCAGCCCTGTCGTTGGCCCTGACGGCCAAGACGGTGACCGACTACCGCATACTGCCCGCTGTGGGCCATCCTCTTCCTGTCATTTCTGTGGATATGCCTGAGTCGCAAGACCCTATCTGCGAAAAGCCCGACCAGCAAGCGTCCTTCCCAGGCGGCGAGGCCAAGCTATTTCAATTTATGGCCCAGAACCTGATGTATCCCAAAGAATGTACTGATAGTGGTGTGCAGGGGCGTGTCGTCGTAAGTATGACGGTAGAGCGCGACGGCTCGTTGAGCCAGTTCAAGGTGCTGAAATCTGTTGTGCCATTACTGGATGAAGAAGCTCTGCGCGTCATCAAGCTGATGCCCCGCTGGCTTCCGGCCAAGAAGGACGGTAAGAGCGTGCGCAGCAACTTCGTCATCCCTGTCACGTTCCGACTGCAGTAAAGTTAGTAAATAGTATTATGTGGCGCCAAAAGGCCGCATGGCTCGTGATGAGTCGTGCGGCCTTTCAGCTAACTCCTAATTCCAAACTCCTAACTTCTAACTCCTAACTCAATTACCCTTCTTCTGCGGGCTTCATGTTGGTGTAGACGGTCTGGACGTCGTCGAAGTCCTCCAGCTTCTCCACCATCTTGTCGATGGCTTCGCGCTGCTCGGGTGTGACATCCTTCAGGTCGTTAGGTATGCGGGTGAACTCGGCACCAGTGACCTCGAAGCCATCAGCCTCAAGGTGCTTCTGAATGGCACTGAAGCTGGAGGGGTCGCCATAGATGGTGATTTCGCCCGTCTCCTCATCCTCGTCGAACTCGTCCTCCACGCCGTAGTCAATGAGGTCGAGAATGAGCTCGTCCATGTCAAGCCCGTCCTTCTTCTTGAAGGTGAACACGGCCTTGTGGTCGAAGAGGAAGCTGAGTGAGCCCTGGGTGCCCAGGTTGCCGCTGAACTTGTTGAAGACAGAGCGGACGTCGCCCACGGTGCGGGTGGTGTTATCGGTGAGCGTCTCGACGAAGATGGCCACGCCATGGGGGCCGTAGCCCTCGTAGTTCACCTCCTTGTAGTCGCTCTGGTCCTTGCCCATGGCGTTCTTGATGGCGCGCTCGATGTTGTCCTTGGGCATGTTCTCGCGCTTGGCGTTGGCGATGATGGCACGCAGGCCGGGGTTGTTCTCAGGCTCGGGGCCGCCAGCCTTCACGGCAATGGCTATCTGCTTGCCTATCTTGGTGAACGTCTTGGCCATGTGGCCCCATCTCTTCAGCTTGGTAGCTTTACGGTATTCAAATGCTCTTCCCATAATGATATTACTATTTTTTTGTTTACTGTTTGTCGGATTTACTGTTTACGTTTCGCTGGCCCCATGGGTGGGCGTCTTCAGCGGGTGTGTTACCTCAGCTCGGCCCCCAGCTGCTTCTTCAAGTTCTGGATGAGCTTCTGCATGATGGCATCAATCTGCTTGTCGGTCATGGTGCGCTCCTCGTCCTGCAGGATGAAGTTGACGGCATAGCTCTTCTTGCCGGCGGGCAGGTTCTTGCCTTCGTAGACGTCGAACAGCTCGACGCTCTTCAGGAGCTTCTTCTCCGTCTGGCGGGCTATAAGCTGAATCTGTGCGAACTCCACGCTGCTGTCGACGAGCAGGGCCAGGTCACGGCTGACTGCCGGATGGCGGGGGATGTCGGTGAAGGTGACGACACTAGAGCGGGTGGCCTTCATGAGCTGGGTCCAGTTGAACTGGGCGAAGTAGACGGGCTGGTGGAGGTCGAAGGCTTGAAGGGTGGCCTTGCTGACAATGCCCATCTCAACCAGCAGCTTGCCGCCCCGGCTCTGCATCTGCAAGCCGGCTGAGAACACAGGGTTCTGGCTCTTGGCGGTGACCAGCTGGCCGGCCTTCATGCCTACACGCTGCAGAATGTTCTGCACGTGGGCTGAGAGCTCGAAGAAGGTGGAGTCCTCGTCGGGATGAGCCCACGAGCCTTCCACGCGCTTGCCGGTAATCCAGAGGCCCAGGTAGTTCTCCTCGGTGTAGGCCTGAATGGGCTTGTCGGGGTTCTGGCGCTCGGGATTGAAGAAGTAGCAGTTGCCGAACTCGAAGAAGCACAGGTTCTGTGCCTTGCGCTTCACGTTGTGCTCCACGCTCTCCAGTCCGCCGTAGAGCAGCGTCT
>CAMNJH010000174.1 GCA_946541275.1 uncultured Prevotellaceae bacterium | reverse complement strand
AGGACATCAAGATCATGAAGCAGCTCAACATCAATGCCGTGCGCACCTGCCACTATCCCGACGACCCCCGCTGGTATGACCTGTGCGACGAATATGGCATCTACCTCACCGCTGAGGCCAATCTGGAAAGCCACGGCATGGGCTATGGCGAGCACACCCTGGCCAAGCGCCCCGACTTCGAGAAGATGCACCTGGAGCGCAACGAGGCCAACGTGCTCTGCTTCCGCAACCATCCCAGCATCATCGTCTGGTCGATGGGCAACGAGGCTGGCATGGGTCCCAACTTCGAGAAGGTCTACGAGTGGATTCACAAGACCGACAACACCCGCCCCGTTCACTACGAGCGCGCCGGCAGCGACAGCCCCTTCACCGACATTGCCTGCCCCATGTATGCCGACTATGGCTGGTGCGAGCGCTATTGCAAGAGCGACAATCCGCGGCCGCTCATCCAGTGTGAGTATGCCCATGCCATGGGTAACTCCATGGGTGGCTTTAAGGAGTACTGGGACCTCATCCGCAAGGAGCCTAAGTACCAGGGTGGCTATATCTGGGACTTCGTGGACCAGGGCATGCGCGACAAGAGCCCCATCACTGGCCGCACCATCTTTACCTACGGTGGCGACTACGGTCAGTATCCCGCCAGCGATTACAACTTCAACTGCAACGGCATCATTGCCCCCGACCGTCGACTGAATCCGCATGCCTATGAGGTGCGCTACTACTACCAGAATATCTGGGTGACCGACAAGGGCCTGAAGGAAGGCAAGTTTGAGGTCTACAACGAGAATTTTTTCAAGACGCTCGATGATGTGGAGTTGGAGTGGTTCGTCGGTGGAGCTGGTGCTCACCACCACGACAATCCTGGACGTCCTGCCGGCATGACCTTCGGCCACGGTGGCAAGATCGACATCAGCGGCATCCAGCCCCAGCAGCGCAAGCTCATCAACGACGAACAGCTCAAGCAGACCGTCACCCGCGTACTGGGCCATCATGGCGATCAGGAAATCTTCGTCATCTTCCAGTTCAAGTCGAAGTACGGTGAGCCGCTCATTGACAAGGGACAGGTGCTCGCCCGCCAGCAGTTTGCCCTGAACGAGTATAAGTTCCCCGAGCTGAAGGCAGAAACGGCAGCAGGACTTTCGCATGTAGCCAAGGAGGAGACCAACACCTATGTGAAGTTCAGTGCCGCAGGTACCGAGCTGTCCATTGGCAAGCGCAGCGGCATGATTGACTATCTGAATGTGGATGGTAAGCAGATGCTGCAGTTCCGCGAGAGTATCACTCCCGAGTTCTGGCGCGCTCCCACTGACAATGACTATGGTGCCAACCTGCAGCGCAGGTTCCAGGTGTGGAAGAATCCCAGGATGAAGATGATGGACATGCAAATAGTTGACAACAAGGTGAGCGTGACGTTCGATATGGAGGGCCAGAAGGCCACTCTCAAGATGACTTACGTCCTGACCGACGAGGGCGAGGTCATTGTGAACGAGAAGATGGAGGCTGACAAGGAGGCCAAGGTGAGCGACATGTTCCGCTTTGGCGTACAGCTGCAGATGCCCAAGCAGTTCGACCGCGTGGAGTACTATGGCCGTGGCCCTGTGGAGAACTACATCGACCGCAATTCGTCGGAGTTCATTGGTGTCTACGGGAACAAGGTCATAGACGAATACTTTGAGTATGTGCGTCCGCAGGAGAGTGGCAACCACACCGATGTGCGCTGGTTCAGCGTGCTCGATGCCGACGGCCATGGCCTCCAGTTCTACAGCAATGCCCCGATGGAGGCCAGTGCCATGCCTTACACCATGGACCAGCTGGACGACGGCCCCTCGAAGGACAAGAAGTGGGGCCACCACAGTGGCGACCTCATTCCCGCTGGTAAGACGCAGGTGTTCATTCAGCAGCGTCAGTTCGGCCTGGGTTGTGTGAATTCGTGGGGTGCATGGCCTCGTGAAGAGTATCGTCTGCCCTATAAGGACTACGACTTCACCTTCGCCATCAAGCCTCTGAAGTAAAACTGACAGTTCTCTGTAACCTAGAATCATGCCGCCCAGCTCTGGTTGGGCGGCATTTTTACTGGCAATGATATATCGACATTGGTTTCCTGCTCCTACGCGTGCGCGCGTAAAATGGAAGGAAAGAAAGTGCTACAAGTGCTACTGACGCCTCTAATGTGCTGATATGTAGAGTTTTGTGGGTGCATATTCCGGCTTGGAAAATGCTACTGGAAATGCTACTGACGTTTGTGCATATAGGCCTGCACAATATTGACCTTTTGTGCAAAAATGAGACATAGAGAAAAATTGCGAACGACTTTTCTCCATGTCTCATTCACTTATTTCAAAACGGCGTCGACTTTTTCCAAAACGGCGTTGACTTTTTGAAAAATCTCGTCGACTTTTTCCAAAATGTCAACGCCATTTTTTCGTGTGGCGCCGACTTTTTGGGGTCGGTAGCACCTGTAGCATTTTCAGTAGCACTAACTCTTAAAGAATATGCACCCGTAAGTACTTTATTATCAGTCGATTATTTGCGACAGTAGCACTTGTAGCACTTTGTTTAGCGCTATATAACGCGCACGCGCGTATATAAGGCATCACGTTAGTACTTTCCTCTTGTTTGAGCGAATAGGTATCCTGAATGGAACATGGTGGATTTATATGTTGAATAGGTTCAGTGACTACAAGCCCAGGAAATGAAAAAGAAAAGAAAGGAAAGCATTCTTTTTGTTTTTATCTTTATTTTTCGTATCTTTGCACCACGAAAGAAATAAGCAGAAGAAAACTATGAAAGTAAAAGTAAACACCAGGACTTTGGTTCTGTTTGAAGGTGCACGGGTGAAGAACGCCCTCCTTCGATATTTTACAGTGAAGAAGCTTGACAAGCGGTTGATTGACACCGTTGAGGTGCACGACAGCTTCGGCCATGTGCTGGACCACGACGCTCCGCTAAGCGACGGCAAGCAGATTACCTTTGAACTGAATACGCAAACTGACAACAACTGATACGCCATGAAGAAATGTCTTTATATGCTGCTGGCCCTCATGCTACCTCTAGGTTTGCATGCCCAGCGCCATGAGGTGCACATCCTTTCAGCCAACGATATGCATGCCACACTGGGTGCCTTCCCCATGCTGGCCGATGTGGCCGACTCCCTGCGCACGCTCTATCCAGGGCTGCTGGTCTTTTCCGCAGGCGATAACCGCACGGGCGACCCGCTGAACGATATGTATGAGATTCCCGCCTATCCCATGGTGGCGCTCATGAACCAGGTGGGTTTTGATGCCACCACGCTGGGCAACCATGAGTTCGATTCTGGTGCTCGTGGGTTGGCCCGCCTCATCGGCTTGTCGAATTTCAGCTACCTCTGTGCTAACGTGTTCCCCGACGACTCGCTGGCCATGCATCTGCTGCCCTGCAAGGTGTTCGATGTGGAAGGAGTCAAAGTTGGCGTGGTGGGAGCTGTACAGCTGGGCACTCATGGCCAGCCCGACACGCACCCTGACAACTGCAGGGGCATCAGTTTTGCACCGGTGAATGAGACGGTGGCTAAGTACGAGTGGCTGCGCCGGCAGTGCGATGTGGTCATCCTGCTTTCACATAATGGCTTTGAGGAAGACGTGGCCAGCTCCGCCCTCTTCCCCTGGGTTGACTTGATTATCGGCGGGCATACCCATACGCAGCTGGACGGTGGTGAGATGCACAATGGCATCCTCATTACGCAGAATGAGAACCGATTGAAGAAAGTGACCCACATCACGCTGGTGCTCGACGATGGGAAACTGGTGGAGAAGCGCGCTGAGAACATCAACGTGAGCCAGCATCAAGGGCAAAACAAGGTGGTGGCCGACATGGTCCGCTTCTTCAGCAACAACCCTACCTTTGAACGTGTCTTGACACAGGCTGAGCGGCCTTTCTCCTCTTATGAGGAGCTGGGTTGTATGATGTGCGATGCCTTTGCCAGCGAAGCCGGTGCTGATGTAGCCATTGAGAACTATGGCGGCGTACGCTATGACCAGTTCCCCGTCGGGCCCATCACCGTCAGCGATGTGCTGCGTCTCGACCCCTTTGGCAATAATGCCGTGATGATGGAGCTCACTGGCGAGGAGCTGCGACAGATGCTCATATCCTGCTTTGTGAATGACAACAACCTCTTCCCCTTTGTCAGTGGCGTCGTCTGTGATTTCGTGATGGATGCCAACGATTCCACCCGGATTAAGAAGCTGACCCTGCGCACCCCCGACGGCAAGAAGTTCGACTTGAAGAAGAAATATCGGGTGGTGACCAACAGCTACGTGTCGTCCATCTGCGATGCTCCCAGGAAAGACCAGGGCCACGATATCAACAAAAAGACGGCCGACCTTATCATAGCCTATCTGGAGAAGCAGCAGGGTGTGAACTATCAGGGTACTAAGCGCATCAACGTACAATAGCTTCCACTGACGAGCAAGCCTTCTATATATGCAGCAGATGATCACCATATTAGGCCCCACGGCCAGCGGAAAGACACCGCTGGCAACTGCGCTGGCGCTGCGCATTGGGGGCGAAATCATCTCGGCTGACTCCCGCCAGGTGTACCGGCGCATGGACATTGGCACCGGCAAGGACCTGTCAGACTATGAGGTCTGTGGGAAGCACATCCCCTACCATCTCATTGACATCTGCGAGCCCGGCACCAAGTACAACCTGTTCCAATACCAGCAGGATTTCCTGAAAGCCTATGAGCAGATCCTGGACAGGGGAGCTGTGCCCATCCTCTGTGGCGGCACTGGCCTCTATATCGAGGCCGTGCTGAAGGGCTATAGCCTTTCACCCGTCCCCCAGAATCCTGAGCTCCGCGCACGCCTGGAAGGCAAGCCACTGGGTGAGTTGACACACATGCTGGAGGAGCTGAAAGCGCGGAATGGCTCCCACATGCACAATACCACCGATGTTGACACCGCCCAGCGTGCTATCAGGGCCATCGAGATTGAGCTGGGCCAGCAGGACCATCCCCGTGCCTCGTGCCCGCCATCACCCGCCTCCCTCCTTGTCGGTGTCAGTATTGACCGTGAGTTGCGCCGTGAGAAGATTACGCGTCGGCTGAAAGCCCGCCTCGACGAAGGCATGGCCGATGAAGTGCGTTCACTGCTGGCCGAGGGCATACCCGCTGAGAACCTGACCTATTATGGGCTGGAATATAAATACGTGACAGAGTACGTGCTGGGCCATCTTACTTTCGATGAGATGTTCCACCAGCTGGAGATAGCCATCCACCAGTTTGCCAAGCGGCAGATGACGTGGTTCAGGGGCATGG
>CAMNJH010000173.1 GCA_946541275.1 uncultured Prevotellaceae bacterium | reverse complement strand
GTCTACGATCACCTTTCTGCCTTTGCGAACCAATTGTGAAATTGTAGGCATAATTTAATTTACTTTTTTGTTTTTATTTATATTATATTGTATATATTTCAGCACATTACAATACGCCCTCGTCAAGAAGGGTGTATTTCGGCCTGCAAAGGTACAACTTTTCTTCCGTTTTACCTAATTAACAAGAAGATAAAAGCCTTATATCTTGTCATATTTAACAAAATATAAGACTTTTAACTTTTTAAAAGAATTATTTCATCTGATTACGACCTTCTTTCCGTAGCGAACATAGACTCCTTTTCTGGTAGGTTTGCCATCCAGTTTCCTACCATCCACCGTATACCAGTCGGTATTGTCTTCCGACATCTTCACATCGGCAATGGCGTCCGATTCGGTGATAATAAGCTTGCCCATCACATAGCTGATGACATAGTTCCAGGCCTCGGCGCCGCTCACGATGACGTCATATTCGCCTGGTGCGCTGTTGACCGTTGCTGAGCAGGTCACCAGAGGCTGCTTCGTCAGCACTTCAGGCGTCTCCTCGTTCATGAAGCCTTCGTAGACCAGCTCAAAATCGGGCAAGGCCTCGCCCTGCTTCATGGTGTAGGTACCTGCCTTGATGGTCAGCGGAGCAGGCTCTACGGTCAGCGTGCCATTCACATAGGTCACATTGAAGTTCTCCACCCCACCCTTGCTGATGACAATGGGATAGCTGCCTACAGGCGATGCGGGTGTGGCTTCACAGATGAATTCAGGTATGCCTGCCACCGTCACTTCGCCGATGACGTCAAACTCAAACTCAGGATTCTCCACACCGTACATGCGTGTATAGCTTCTGGCCATCAGTGTCACGGGATCAGCCTCGGTCACTACGAGAGTGCCGGACTCGTAGGTGATAGTATAGTTCTGGGCCTCGGCACCGCTCACAATCACCGGATACTCACCAGGCTCGCTCTCTCTTGTGGCCTCGCAGCTTACCAGTGGCTGGGTAATCAGCACCTCGGTCGTCTCGTCGTTCATGAAGCCTGTGTAGGTCAGCGTGAACTCCGGCATGTCTTCACCCTGCTTTTTCGTATATGTTCCGGCGCTGATGGTCAGCGGAGCAGGCTCAATGGTCAGCGTGCCTTCCACAAAGGTCACATTAAAGTTCTCCACTGAACCTTTTGCTATCAAGATGGGATACGTCCCTACGGGCGAGGTGGTTGTGGCTTCGCAGCTGATCAGGGGAACTCCCACCAGGTCGGTCCCGTTCACAATGTACTCAAAGTCCGGGTTATCCTCACCGTACTTGCGCGTGTAGCTCAAGGCCGTCACCATCACTGCGTCGGCATCAAGCACGATAAGCTTGCCCGGCTCGTAAGTGATGGCATAGTTTTCTGCCTCAGCCCCGCTCACTGTGATTGGATATTCTCCGGGAGCACTAGTAGGCGTGGCCTCGCAGCTCACCACGGGGGCTTTCGTCAGCACCTCGGCCGTCTCTGAATTCTTGAACCCCTGATAGGTCACGGTGAATTCAGGGTTCTCTTCCCCCTGCTTGCGGGTATAGATGCCTGCGCTGATGGTCAGCGGGGCAGGCGTAATGGTCAGCGTACCACTGACCAGCGTCACATATTCATTGTCAATAGAGCCCATGCTGATCGTGATGGGATAGGTTCCCACGGGCGAAGTCTTGGTGGCCTCGCAGCTCAGCACAGGTGCACCCGTATAGCCTCCGCCTGCCACGGTGAAGTCCAGCGCAGGATTGTCCTCGCCGTATTCACGCGTCAGGTTGTTGGCACTGATAGTGGCAATCTCCGTGATGGTCTTGAAACGCTTCCAGCCCTCAGCTGCCTCATAGGCAGACTTGGCGCCTGTGGGCACCAGCAGTTCGGCCGTGGTGAACAACGAACCGCCATCCTTATCGCTGGCAAAGACATTGTCAGAAATGGGCAGCGGCAGCGTGCGCAGCACCATCACCCTCTCCAGTTGATAGCAGTTCATGAAGGCTCCCTCGCCCAGCGACTCCAGTCCCAGTTCAATAATTACCCGCATCAGCTGGGGGCAGTTCTGGAAGGCAAAAGCCCCAACGGTCTTCACATGGGCGGGAACGGTGATTTTTTCCAAGGTGGAGACATAGGCAAAGGCATAGTCGCCAATAGCGGTCACGCTGGAAGGAATCTGCGAGGTGGCACAGCCCACCAGCAGCACGTTCGTCGGCTTGTCAATGATGGCGTTACAGTTTTCGCGCGAGTCGAAATGCTTATTCTCCTCATTCACGGTCAACTCTGACAGAGCGGGACATTCGCTCACCAGGCCATGGCCGATGGTGCTGACGTTCTTGGGAATCTCCAGCGCTGCCAGACTGGTGCATCCGCGGAACACCTGCTGGCCCAGTGTGACCAGCGCCTCGGGCAGCACCACACCCGACAGGCTGTTGCAGTAGGCAAAGGCACCCGTGCCCAGCTTAGTCACCTGCTGAGGCAGGTTGATGCCCGTCAGGCTCTGACAGTAGAGGAAAGCATTGTCGCCAATAGCCGTCACATTCTGCGGAATGGACAGCGACTTCAGGTTGTGGCAGTCGTAGAAGGCATTGTCTCCAATCTTTGTCAGCCCCGTAAAGTAGAGCAGTTCATCAAAGCTCGTAATGTCCTGCTGGGTGAACACATCGCCCAGGTCCTTCACGCGGCTGGCCTCCTTCTGCGACAGCTCGCCGTCGTGGTTCGTGTCCCACTTGGCCACACACAGCTCTTTCACCTTGCCGTCAGCAAAGGCGATGGCAGGCGAACTGGGCTCCATGATGGTCAGCGTGCCGTTAACGTAGCTGATTTCATAGTTCTCAGCCTCAGCACCACTGACGGTAACAGGGTACGTACCAGGCTCGCTATCTTCCGTGGCATCGCAAGTGATGACAGGCTTCTGCAGCAGTACGCTCTCGTTCTCGTCGTTCTTGAAGCCACTATAGGAAGCGGCAAAGGCCGGGTTGGGCTCACCCTGCATCTTAGCATAGTCACCTGCTGAGATGGTCAGCGGAACCTTAGTCACGGTCAGCGTTCCCCTGACGAAAGTGACGTTCTCATTGGTGATGCTGCCGCGCGATGCCACGATGTCGTATTCACCCACGGGCGATGTGGGCGTGGCCTGGCAGGTAATAGTCGGTAATCCGTTGAGCGTACCGCCCGTGACGGTGTAGAAGAACTGAGGATTCTCATTGCCATACTCACGGCTGACGCTGTTCACCGTGACCACGATGGTCTGTGCGAGCGGTGTTTCCTCTTTCTCTTCCAGAGAGTAAACAATCTTACTGTCAGTCACAACGGCCTTGATATAGGCCAGGCCATCGTTCTTCAGCCACTCCGACGAGGAGGCTTCGCAGCCTACGGGCCATATCTCGTAGGTTCCGTTAGCCCATCCCTGTCCGGCATAGCATGTGCCCGAGAAGCCCGAGATCCTGTTGAGAGCCAATCCATTCACCTGCCCTTGAATCAGCACATCCACCAGCTGATTGCCCTGATAGGCCGCAAGTCCCATCTTGAAGTCGTGGGTATCGGTGGTGCCATTGGCGTTCATGAATGTGAAACCCAGTGCTCCTTGTCCCCAGTAGTTTCTGTTGACTTCCAGGTCGCTGGTAATAGCCAGCGTTTTCGTAATCAGTCGCAACTGTTCCTCTTCGGGTGTGCCGTTGCCTGGCTCCATGTACAGCAGCATGTCCTGGTCCTTGTTGTAGCCACCGACCGATCCGCCTATGCCCTGCCCTTCCGGCTCCAGGTTCGACAGCAGGAAATAGCCATCGCAATAGCCTCCCCAGCCCCAGTTGATATGATACCCTGAGGTGGCCGCGTCAAAACCGTCGCAGATAAAGGCATGGCCGCCGTTGTTCTCCGTCTGTCCGCCCATCATCACAGGGCGTCCGGCTGCCAGCTCCGAGTAGATAAGGGCATCCCACCTTGCGTCGTCCATATTATCATGGAATCTCACGGTGGCTTCCTTCCTAAAACCGAAGTACTTCCTGGCAGCGGCAGCCACGCTGATTTCAGCAGCACTTGAACCACCGTTCTGGCTGTTGGCGTAGTTCATCCTGACTGCAGCACCACAATATTTCATCAGATTGGCCACTGCCAGCCGGTTCTCCTCCGTGCCCGAGGTAGTGGTATAGGAATCCAGCATGTTACCCCAGTCGATGGGCGAGCCTGCCGGGATGCCTTCCACGTGTATCTGCCCCAGACCGCCCCAGTTGGTATTACAGTCGTAGGCCGTTATGTCAGCCAGGGTGACGTCGGTGGGCATCTTACCACGGTGATAGTACAACAGCTGTGCAAAGGCAGTAGCCACACAGCCCGTAACGCTCTTGCCAAAGGAGAAGAAATCCGGGCACTCATTATTATAAGGTGCACCCTGGTTCCACTGGCTGGTCAGCATGGGCGCTATGGTGGGGTGAGCGGCCTTGAAGGGTCGCACCGAACCGCCATGTTTACTGATCAGCTCTATCTGCTCAGCATAGCCTTCCATAAAGTGGCGCACGTTGCAGGGCAGGTTTCCGAAGTCGATGCTGCCTTTCAGCGCATAGCCCAGCACCTCGGAAGTGCGGTCATCACCACTGACAATGACGAAGCCGCCGTTCTGCTCCACATTGAACACATGGAGCAATTCCTTGCCGTTGCTGGTCATCTGCTGGGGAGTGCCCTCAACGGGTATCAGGTTTCTGTTCACGCCCTTGGCCGACAGGAAGCGCTGCGCCTTCTGCTGGGCCTGCTGTCTGCTCACGGGGTTTGCCATCATGGACACAGCCAGAAGGCAGAAAGCTGCTAATAAGAATATCTTTTTCATATATTTATCAGTTTTTCGGCGGTAAAGTTACGAAAAATATTTCTATCTGCCAAGCGTTAGCCCTACTTTTTTGCGGGTGACAGCCCCTAAATACCCCCCGCCCTCATCCGACTTTTCGCGACCATGAGCCGCCGCGCGCGCGTAAATATAGGGCAAACAAAAGTGCTACAAGTGCTACCGGCTGGGTTATCCCACTGGATGGCAACTGATTACGGGTGCATTTTGCTTTTCCGGAAATGCTACCGGAAATGCTACTGGAGCAAAAATGTCATTTTTCAAAAGGGCGCCGACTTTTCTGAAAAAGTCAACGACTTTTTGAAAAACGGCGTTGACTTTTTGGAAATAGTCGCCGTCATTTTTCCCGGTAGCATTTTCGGTAGCATTTCGGTAGCACTTTCCCGAGGTGAATATGCACCCGTTTTTTACTGTGACACAGCAAGATATGTGCCCGGTAGCACTTGTAGCACTTTGTTTCCTTATATAATAAAAAACTGCAAAAATCATTTAAA
>CAMNJH010000172.1 GCA_946541275.1 uncultured Prevotellaceae bacterium | reverse complement strand
TGGGGAGAGTCAGAATACCTGCCAAAGAAGCCAAGTGTACGTCCGCTCAGGAGCTAGCGGTTCGGAAAAGGAAGATGTTCATGAAGTGTAGACTCATGATGGGGCTGGCAGCATTGCTGGCCATCCAGACATTGAAGGCACAAACCCCACTGAAGGGCGAAGAGCTGCAAGAAGTGGTGGTGACGGGTACTGGGACGCAGCACCTGCTGAAAGACGCACCCGTGCAGACCGAGGTCATCAGCCGGCGCCAGCTGCAGCAGTATGCTGGCCGCAGCATTGAGGACATCCTGTCGGGGCTGACAGCCAGCTTCGACTTCAACGAAAACGACATGGGCTCGCACCTGCAAATGAACGGACTGGGCAACTCCTACGTGCTCATTCTGGTGGACGGGCGCCGCCTGCATGGTGACAACGGCGGTGAGAACGACCTGTCGCTCATTGACCCGCACAACATTGAAAAAATAGAAATTGTGAAGGGAGCCTCCAGCGCCCTCTACGGCAGCGATGCCATTGCAGGCGTCATCAACATCATCACCCGCAAGCACAGACAGCAGGGCCTGATGGCCGAGAACACCACGCGGGGGGGCAGCTATGGCGACCTGCGCCAGCACAACGGACTGGCCCTGAACTTCGGGCCGCTGTCCAGCTACACCAACTTCCAGCTACAGCACGCTGACGGCTGGCAGAACACCGCCGAGGAGGCACAGCAGCAGACGGAATACCACATCACCGACTCGCGCAACAAGACCGTGAACCGCCACACCAACTGGCAGCTGGCCGAAAGGCTCACCCTGCAGTGCTCGCCCCAGCTGGAATTCTATGCAGATGGCAGTATCTATCGGAAGCGCATCTACAGGCCCAGTGGTCACCATCCTGGTGTCGACGTGCGCACCTACGACCTGCAATACAACAATGCCTCAGCAGCAGTGGGCGGCAAGTGGCAGCTGAACGAGACCGACGTCATCACACTCGATGCCGACTGGAAGCGCCATGCCTATAACTACGCCTATACCGACACCACGCTGACCGACGGATACGTGAACGGACGCTTCACCAACTACTTTCCCTACTTCCCCGGCCAGACGGAACTGCAGAGCGACCAGCGTCTGACGGTGGTCAGCCTGAAGGGGGTGTTCAGCCTGCCCATGCAGCAACGGCTCAGCGCCGGACTGGAGTATCGCTACGACTGGCTGAAGGCACCCATGCGCGTGGTCAACGGCAAGGCCAGTGACAACACGGAGGCCGTGTACGTACAGGACGAATGGCACCAGGACCTGGGCCAGAGCGGGGCTGCCCTCTACCTGACAGGGGGCTTGCGACTGACACGAAACGAGGGATTCGGCACCCGGCTGACGCCCAAGCTGTCGGCCATGATGAAGGCAGGCGAGCTGCGTCTGCGCGCCACATGGAGCCAGGGCTACAAGACGCCCACACCCAAGGAGCTGCACTATCAGTACATACGAAACATGAACGGTGTGTACCTCTATCTGGGAAATACTGACCTAAAGGCACAGAATTCTAACTACTTCAGCGTGAGTGCTGAGTACACCCTGGGCCAACTGACGCTGACGCTGGCGCCCTACTATAATAAGGTGGACAATATGATAGCCCTGGTCACCATTCCGCAGAAAGAGGCTCCCGGGCAGCTCATCGTGCAGTACGACCCGCAGCGCGTGCGCCAATATCAGAACATAGAGGACGCCAAGACCTACGGCGTGGACTTCACCGCCCGCTATCAGACGCGCCATGTCACCCTGGGCGGCTCGTACAGCTACCTGGATACCGAAGCCAACCAGTATGACTCGGAAGACGAGGTGATGCGCCGGGTGACCATCGACGGCATGGCCCACCACAAGGCCAACGTCTATGCCACCTGGAGGAAGGGAAACTCAGAAGGCGACCGGATGGGAAAAGGTGAGAACAGACGGACACGCGACTGGGGCTTCGGGCTCTACGGACGCCTATCGTCAAAACGCTACTACCAGATTGACGGCAACGGCAAAGGTTACCAACTGTGGCGCCTGACCGGCAACTACGAGTGGAACACACGCAGTCTTCCGTCAGTGGCCCGCTCGCTGAGCCTCAGACTGGAGGCTGGCATCGACAACCTGTTCAACTACGTGGACCGCACACCCCACGGACTGCATCTGGGCACCACCTCGCCAGGGCGCACGGTGTACGCCTCGCTGACGGTGCGCTTCAACCAAGGTAAGAAACTGACTAACAAATATAATAACTCTTTAAATCAAAATTACAACAATGATCAACAAGATTAAGTTTCTGATGATGGCCATGACGGCCATTGTCATGAGTGCCACCTTCACCGCTTGTAGCGATGACGATGATGACAACAACGCAGAGTCGAACTACATGAAGTATCAGAAGGCCGTGAACCAAACGGTGAACAGCCAGAAGAAGAGCGACAAAGTGATTCTGCTGGTGGCCTTCGGCTCTACCTGGGAGCAGGCCTACGACACCTTCGACCAGATAGTGGCTGACTATAAGAGCCAGTTCAACGGATGGGATGTCTACCTGTCGTTCTCAAGCGCCATCTGTATCAACAACGCCCGCGCCGGTGAGAACGTTGCCCCGAAGGACTACTACGACCCCGAGCACTGGCTGACCGCCATCGGTCTGGCCGGCTATAAGCAGGTGGTGGTGCAGTCGCTGCAGGTCATTCCCGGTGAGGAGTACCGCCGCGTGCGCGACACCTATGTGAAGGACTTCATGAACAACCGCAACGGCGACTTTACCACGGCCTACATGAAGAGTCTGGACCTGAACGTAGTGGTGGGCACACCGCTGATGGCCGAGGAAAGCGACACCAAGAAGCTGGCCGAGGTGCTGAACCAGGAGACCGACATTAAGGCTGCCATTGCACAGGGCATCGTGGCCTTCATGGGTCATGGCAACCCCGAGGGCTACGACTACTACGGAGGCAACGTCCGCTACTTGCAGCTGGAGGAATACCTGCGCGCCCTGAACAGCAACTACTATGTGGGAACGGTCGACATGGACGCCACCTACGCCAAGGACGTGCTAGCACATATCAAGGGCGGCATCTTCGACATTGAGGTGGGCGACGTGACAAAGACTATGACCTATTCACCGAACAACGCCAAGAAGGCTCAGCTCTATCCCCTGATGTCGATAGCCGGTGACCATGCTCACAACGACATGGCTGACCCCGATGACAACGAGAGCTGGTATTCGCTGTTCAATGAGCAGGGCATCAGCACCCAGGCCTATGAGACCAACTACACCGCCGCCTGCTGGAAGAAGTACAAGCAGGGCGAAGGTTACATTCCCGCTCTGGGTGAGCGCGCCGCCGTGCGCCGCCTGTGGATGAACCACACCCGCGAGGCCATCGCCAAGCTGGGAACCGAGGATGCCTTGTCGACCCCGACAACGGCCCCCGAGGAGTAAATAGAAGTACGTGTATTATTATTATAAGTTTTTTGGGTCGGAGACGCTGTCGTGAGACAGCGTCTTCTTTCCCGTTTTTAGAAGAATCACTTTAACTAACAGAAAAATGAGCGTCACACGAAGCCTCCTGGCCTTGGCTTTGCTGCTAGGCAGCAGCGCCGGATGGTCGCAAATACACAAGATGGAGCGCAGGGACACCTCGGCCGTGGGCCGCGCCTACACCCTGAACCCCATCGTGGTCACTGGAAGTGGCCACCACCAGCGGCTGAAGTCAACCGCCACCCCTGTCCATGTGCTCAGCCGCGAGGAAATCAGCGAGCAGGGCATCACCACACTCGACGGAGCCCTGACGCGCATGATGCCTCAGCTCTCGCTAGCCCCCAACAGCATGGGTTCATTCCTACGCTTGAACGGACTGGGCAACAAGTACATCCTCATACTGGTGAATGGCCAGAAGCTGTCGGGCGACATCTCAAACAACATCGACCTGAACCGCGTCAATATGTCGCGTGTGAAGCGAATAGAAATTCTCGACGGCGCTGCCTCGTCACTCTATGGCAGCGATGCTATTGCCGGCGTCATCAACATCATCACCGACCAGCCCACGCAACAGATGGTGAGCGTCACCAGCAACAGCCGCGTGGCCGGATACGGACAGCTGACGGAAGCCGTGAACCTGGATGTCTTCTACAAGGGATTCGGCTCGTACACCTCCTATAGCCACGACCAGGCGGACAGCTACCAGACCACGGACTTGGAATACGTGAAGGGCTCGGACACCGAGACACAGCGAACTATAGCCCCCCTGTTCACGGGCTATCATGCTGACTTGCTAGGACAGAAATTCACCTACAGCCCCAATCAGCACCTGGCGCTGAATGCGGGACTGGACTATTCATACAAGATAACCGACCGCCCAGAAACTCGGCAGGACATCAGCGGAGGCACCGACTATGAGATGCGCTACAAGGGCCTGCGCTGGAATCTGGGTGCCATCTACAAACTGACCAACCGCAACTCCATTCAGGCCGACTTCACCATGGACCACTACCGCTACGGCAAGGAATATGATGTAGCCACGGGCACTTTCGCCGTGGGCGACTACGTGCTGTCGAAGAAGCAGCGCTCCCTGGAAGGAGAGGTGAAGACCATCCTGGGGCTGACCACCAACTCCACCACCATCGTCGGTGCCGACTGGCACAAAGACTACCTGACAGCCACTTCAGGCAACATTGAGCAGAATGTGTACGCCATGGCCGCCTATGCCCAGCACGAAATGCTGCTCTGCAAGGACCTGACGGCCACGCTGGGCCTTCGGCTGACGCATCATGAGACCTTCGACCAGCACCTCACGCCAAAAGCCACACTGATGTATGCCCCGGGCAACATGCGCCTGCGCGCCACCTACTCAGCCGGATTCCGGGCACCGGGACTCGATGAGCTTTACTATCACTACTTCGCCGTGAACCGCGGAAAGCCGCAAATCAGCTTCGGCAACCAGCAGTTGTCGCCTGAGAAAAGCCACTATCTGGCACTGAACGCCGAATATCGGACACAAAGCGTGGCCGCCAGCGTGACGGGCTACATCAACCGCATCAACGACATGGTGGTGAAGAAGAATATCGACGTGGACAATGCCGCACTCAGCATGCTGCAAAGGGAATTCCCCGAGATGACCGCCGACCAGGCCTCAAAACTGGAGCACTATGCCCTCTACCAGAATAGTGACAAGGGCGACGTGAAGGGAGTGCAGCTGAATGTCTCAGCCAACATTGCCAAAGGGCTCAATCTCTCGGCCAACTATGCTTATACCTACGCCCGCTCGAAGAGTGGCGACGACTGGCAGATGCTGGAGCGCAGCATTCGACACACAGCCACCATCGCTGCCAACTATCACCATGTGTGGGGGCACTATGGGCTGAACATCAACCTGAACGGACGCTTGCAGTCGAAGACC
>CAMNJH010000171.1 GCA_946541275.1 uncultured Prevotellaceae bacterium | reverse complement strand
TGATGCAGTCGTGAGCTATGTGCATGTTCTCCATTAGCAGATTGCCGTTGCCGACGACTGTTTTTCCACGCGAGGCTGTACCTCGGCTGATGGTGACATTCTCACGTATGCTGTTGTTGTCACCTATTTCGCATAAGGTTTCTTCTCCGCGGAACTTCAGGTCTTGTGGCTTGGTGGAGATACTGGCTCCTGGAAAGAACTCATTGCCATTTCCAATGCGGGCTCCTGTGTGCAGTGTGACGCTGTTCAGCAAGTGGTTGTTATCGCCCAGTACCACATTGGCGTCGATGACGCAGAACGGGCCAATCACATTGTTGTCGCCAAGTTGTGCCTCTGGTGAGACAACGGCTAACGGATGTATTTGATTCATAAACAGAATGAAGTCTTACTTGTTCTTGATAATCTGTGCAGTAAAGGTTGCTTCACTGACCACATGGTCGCCCACAAATGCATAGCCGCGCATGCTGGATATGCCATGGCGCAACGGTGCCAGCAGCTCAACCTTGAAGAGCAGTGTGTCGCCAGGGACCACCTTTTGACGGAACTTCACACCGTCTATCTTCATGAAGTAGGTGCTCCAGCGCTCTGGCTCCTCCACGCTGTTCAGCACCAGCAGGCCGCCCACCTGGGCCATGGCCTCAATTTGCAGTACGCCAGGCATGACAGGCTCCTGCGGGAAGTGACCAGTAAAGAACGGCTCGTTGCTGGTAATGTTTTTCACGCCGACAATGCTGGTGGGGCCAATTTCAATGACCTTGTCAACGAGCTGCATGGGATAGCGATGAGGCAACAGTTCGCGGATGCGGTTCACATCCATGATGGGCACCTCATTGGGGTCATAGAAAGGAGCCTGCACCTCGTGCTTGCGTATTTCCTTTCGCATCTCGCGCGCGAACTTATTATTTATGGTATGTCCAGGACGAGTTGCCACTATGCGTCCCTTGATGGGGCGGCCAATGAGTGCCATGTCACCGATGACATCCAGCAGTTTGTGGCGGGTGCATTCGTTTTCCCACATGAGTGGTTTGTGCTGAATGTAGCCCAGTTCGGTGGCGTCGCGATGCTCCACATGAAGCAGGTCGGCTAATTTGTCAAGGCGTTCCTGAGTGGTTTGACGCTCGTAGATGACAATGGCATTGTCCATGTCGCCACCCTTAATGAGGTTGGCTTGCAGCAGCGGCTCAATGTCGCGCACAAAAACAAAGGTGCGGGCAGGGGCTATCTCTGCAGGATATTTGGTGATGTCGTCAAGCGTGGCGAACTGGGAGTTGATAAACTTCGATTCGAAAGAGCACATCGTAGTGAGCGAGAAAGCTTCGTCAGGCAGGATGGTGATGCACGAGCCTGTCTCCTCGTCTTTCACCTCAATCTTCTTGCGAATGACATAATAGTCTTTCGGAGCGTTCTGCTCTTCAATGCCTATCTCAAGAATCTTATCCACGTACTGTACGGCCGAGCCATCGAGGATAGGAAACTCTGGGCCGTTCACCTGGATCAGGCAGTTGTCCACCCCCAGGGCGTAGAGTGCTGAAAGACCATGCTCAACCGTACTGATGCGCACGTCGCCACGTCCTAGCACTGTACCGCGCTGCGTGTCGACCACATTCTCGGCTACAGCATCGACGATGGGCATCCCTTCCAGGTCTATACGCTGAATTTTATATCCATGATTCTCGGGTGCAGGATTGAACGTGACAGTCAGGCTCAATCCCGTATGAAGGCCTTTTCCGCATAGCGTAAAACTGCCTTTCAGAGTTCTTTGTTTCATCTGATAAGTACTTATTTCGTTAAAACTTTGTGCAAAGATACGAAAAAACGAGCGTAATACAAAAGAAAAACTCATTTTTCTTCCATAAAGAACACTTTTGAAGACAATTATGGCCGTTTTTTGGCTTCCAATTTTCGCGTGTATGTTTATGGGATTACAAAGAACTATTATTGCTGCTGGGATGTAGACCAGTAGCAATAGTAGCACTTTATTTTTTCAATATATGTATACGCGCAGAAAACAACCTTAGATGCTCAGTTCGTCAAGCACCTTGATCAGCTTCTTGTCGAAAGGCTTGTCAGTGCGTATACACTCGCTGAAAGGCACGTAGACCACTTCATTATTGCGTACGCCCACCATCACATTGCGCTGTCCCTGGCGGATGGCCTCAATAGCCCCCACGCCAGTGCGGCTGGCCAGAATGCGGTCGTGAGCAGATGGGGTACCGCCACGCTGCAGATGGCCTAGAATTGACACGCGCACATCGAATTCGGGGAACTCCTTTTTCACACGGTCAGCATAGTACAGAGCGCCACACTTGGGGCTTTCGGAGACGATGACGATGCATGACTTCTTCGACTTACGGATGCCACGTCCCATGAACTGTGCCAGCTGGTCTACGTCGGTCATGTCCTCGGGTATGATTGCAGCCTCGGCACCACAGGCAATAGCTGAGTTCTGCGCCAGGAAGCCAGCATCACGTCCCATCACCTCCACAAAGAAGATGCGTTCGTGCGAGTTGGCAGTGTCGCGTATGCGGTCAACACATTCCATAATGGTGTTCATCGTGGTGTCATAGCCTATAGTGGAGTCAGTGCCGTAGAGGTCATTGTCGATAGTGCCGGGCAAGCCAATGCAAGGGAAGTCGAACTCCATTCCGAAATTTCGAGCACCGGTCAGCGAGCCATTGCCGCCAATGACCACCAGGGCGTCAATTTCTTCCTTCTGGCAGGTCTCATAGGCTTTCTGCATTCCTTCCAGGGTCATAAACTCTTTTGAGCGGGCCGTTTTCAGAATGGTGCCGCCGCGGGTGATGATACCCGACACGTTCTCCGTGGTGAAGCTTTTCACTTCGCCTTTAATAAGACCGTCGTATCCACGATAAATACCTTTGATGTTAAATCCGTTATAGATGCCAGCTCGTGTGACGGCACGAATGGCAGCGTTCATACCTGGTGCATCACCGCCCGAAGTAAGAATGCCTATCGTCTTGATCTTTGTCATAATGAATGTCTTTAAGTTAATAGTTTGTAAAGAGAGTGTGTAAAAGTCATGCTATGATGGCTTGCTCCAAATAGAGTACTGCCAAGCCCAGCAACCATCCTATCAGCACTTTTGGTGCTATGCGTTTCACATACCAGCCTAGTCTGATGTGCTCCATCTGCATCAGTGCTATTCCGCAGATGCTGCCCACGCTGAGCAGGCAACCACCGGCAGCTGTGCAGAAGGCAATGACAAGCCAGAAAATGCCATTGGTGGCGTATGGGCCAGAAACGGCGGTCACACCATGTAGTGACTGGGCAATGGAGATGTCGGAAATGGCAATTGTGAACATGTCGACAGCACCACTGAGGAAGCCTGAGAAAATGCCTATCAGCCAGATGTTTCCAATGTTTCCTTCCACCCATTCTGCAATGGTGGTAAGGACCCCCGTCTCAGCCACAGCACCGAAGCCCAGCATGATGCCCATGACAAAAAGCATTTGCTGAATGGCGCCATATTGCAATACACGGGGGAACCGGCGCTGCGACATCTGGTCGGCGTTCATCAGCTTGCGGTTGAAGGCTTCGTTCACAACCCACAGCACGCTAAGTACGCACAAGGCGCCGAGGAAAGGAGACAAGCGGGTCAGGCTTAGGAAGGTAGGGACGAACCAAAGGCCACCGATTCCTACGAACAGCATCAGGATGCGCTGCCAGCGGTTCAGCCGGGTGTCATCGCCACGATAGGGAGCAATGGTCCATTCTATGTCCAGACGGCTGGGCAACTCGCGGTTGATTAGAATTGTAGGAATAATCCATGCTATCAGGGCAGGAAGAAGGAGATAAGCCGAGAAATGGGTGGCTGTGACTGCTTCATCACCCCATAGGAGCAGTCCAGTACTATCGCCGATGACAGTAAAACAGCCGCCGAAACAGGCTGCCAGTACAATGGCGGAACCAATAAGCATTCGTTGTGACCTGCTTTTCACTATGCTGTGCATGATGACCAACATCAGCATGGTGGTGGTCAGGTTGTCGAGTGTTGCTGACAAGACGAAGGTGGCCAGGGTGATGGTCCAGAGCACACGCTTGGGATTTCGTGTGCGAATCCATTCGTTGATAAAATCAAAACAGCCGTTGTTGTTGAGTATCTCGATGATAGACATGGTGGCCAGCAGGAACATCACAATGGCCGCTGCACGCCCCACATAGTAGAGGAATAGCTTGTCGTAGATAAAGTATTTCACCGTTTTACTGGTTGAAACACTCCCATTTAGGAATTCTGTGTACTCAATGGCGTGCTGTTTCATGACAAAATCTTCGCCCCAGATGACGAACACCACCCAGCCAATAGTACCCAGGAACATGGCTATGGCAGCCTTGTTCACTCCGGTAAAGTGGCCAGTGGCTATCAGCACGTAGCTGAAAACGAGCATTAGGACGATGATGAGAGTCATGCTTGTGTGGCTTTATTTCTTGTAGCGCTTGTTCAGGCCGTTGATGACGTCCTCGGTGATGTCGAACTTCTTGTCGGCATAGAGTATTACCTCATTGGCTACACCAGTGCGGAGAATCATGTCGTACTTCTTGTCCTTGTTGTAATCGCTGAGGAAATTGTCTACGCTGTCGTGCAGTGTCTTTGTAAATTCAGCCTGCTTCTGCATCAGCTCGTTGCTCAGACGGGCCTCCAGAGCCACGCGGTTGTTGCGCTCCGTCTCGAAGGCTGCGGCAGCCGTCTTGGCCTGCTGCTCGCTGGTGAACTCATTGTTCTGCAGCTTCCTCTGGAATCTGTTGTACGACTGCTCCAGCGACTTGTCCATGTCGCTCAGGCGCTTGGTGGCGTTGGCACTCATCTTCTCCAAAGAGTCGCTCATCACCTTGGCATACTCATATTGGTTGACCAAGGAGTCGACGTTGACATAAGCAATGCGCAGACCGTTACTGCCATTCTCACTATTGGCAGCGCTGTCACCATCCATCTTTCCAGGTTGTTTGTTGCACGAAGCCATCACGACTGCAATGGCCAGTAATGTCAGAGTCTTTAAAATGTTCTTTTTCATTTGTCTTATGGTTTTATTTTGATTTTTCATTGACTGCCAGGCGACTTCGCATGCGCATCTCCCGGTCTTGGTCGAGCACACAATGGATGCCGCGGTCTTTCATGGCTTTGGAATCATGGATATGCATGGATGAGAAACTGCCATTACGCCGAAAAAGCACTTTTACACATAAAAATGCAATGGCAATAGCAATTATTAACGTGATAATGACGATTTTTTCAACCATTTTTATTACTTTTGCGGTGTCATTCTCGTGCACGTAATCGTTTCCTTTCGATGACAGCGGAGATTTTACCCATTTTTCGGGTGCAAAGTTAAGCAAATAAATCCGAATCACTAAATAAATAGCATTAAAAATGA
>CAMNJH010000170.1 GCA_946541275.1 uncultured Prevotellaceae bacterium | reverse complement strand
TCAGCGTAGGCATCTCAACGGCGATAGCCTCCTCGTGAGCCTGCTGGATGCGGGCCAGCTTCACTTCCTTCTTGATACCAGTTGTTGCGTCGGCCTCTTTGTAAGCCATCACAGCAGCGCGAACGACGTTAGCAACCGATCCACCCTGATAGTCACAGTGCTTCAGAACGGCGTCAAAGTCCTTAGCCTTCAGGTCCTTCTTCACCTTACCAACGAAAGTAGCGAGCTTCTCCTTACCGATGCACTTGCTCAGAGCGATGACGCGCTCGATAGCCATGAAGAGCACGGTGAGCAACAGCGTGTGAATCACAGGCACGATGACACCGCCCTTGTAGATAGTACCCCAGATGTCCAGAGGACTGCCAGTGTTGTCGCCGCCCTCGAAGTGGCTGGCGCTACCCAGATTGAGGAAGAAGTTAGCAAATGCGATGATACCGCAAATGACGATCACCCAAATAGCATCCTTAATACCGATGCTGCTTGTACCTTTAGCCTTAGGGGCTGCTTTCTTTGCTGCAGGAGCAGCTGTTTGTGTAGTTGCCATAAATGTTTGTTTTTTTGATTTTAAGTTATTAAATAAATAAAATATAAATATTCGATTTGTTGACAGTTACATGCCATACAGGCGTACCCCTACGCCCATCTGTAGCAGATTTGGCTACAAAGATAGCACAAAAATGTGGACTTTGGCAGGATTTAACAACGTTTAACTCTTACTTTTTCCATTTAACCAACTTTGCCAATGCCTCAGCAATGCGCTTCATGGCTTCCCGGATATTGTCATCGCTGGTGGCGTAGCTCATGCGGAAGCAGTCAGGATCGCCGAAGGCATCACCCCCCACCGTGGCCACATGAGCCTGCTCCAGAAGGTACATGGCCAGGTCGGTGCTGTTCTGAACGGGCTTGCCATCGGGGGCTGTGGAGCCATAGAAGCTGGAGCACTTGGGGAACAGGTAGAACGCGCCCTCAGGCACATTCACCTCCAGCCCGGGAATCTGCTGGGCCAGTTCAACAATCAGGTTTCTGCGGCGCTCAAAGGCCTGCCGCATCTCTTCCACACATTCCTGGCTGGCCGTATAGGCAGCCTCGGCGGCTTTCTGGCTCACGGAGCAGGGGCCGCTGGTGTACTGTCCCTGCAGCTTATTGCAGCCTTTCACTATCCATTCAGGGGCAGCAATGTAGCCGATGCGCCAGCCCGTCATGGCATAGGCTTTCGACACACCGTTGACCACGATGGTACGCTCCTTCATGCCCGGGAACTGTGCTATTGACTCATGATGGCCCACATAGTTGATGTGTTCATAGATCTCGTCGGCCAGCACGTAGAGATTGTCATACTTTAATATAATGTTCGCGAGCGCGCGTAGTTCTTCTTTATTATAGACCGATCCTGTGGGATTGCTCGGCGAGCACAGAATCAGCAGTCTGGTCTTCGGTGTGATGGCAGCCTCCAGCTGCTGCGGAGTCATCTTGAAGTTCTGCTCAAAGGTGGCCTCCACGTAGACGGGGGTGCCTCCTGCCAGCAGCGCCATCTGCGGATAGCTCACCCAATAGGGGGCAGGGATGATGACCTCCTCGCCCGGATTCACCAGCGCCATCACCGTATTGCATACGCTCTGCTTGGCGCCGTTGCTCACCAGAATCTCATTGACCGAATAGTCCAGCCCGTTCTCATCCTTCAGCTTCTTCACGATAGCCTTGCGCAGTTCAGGATAGCCGGGCACGGGGCTATAGCGCGAATAGTTCTGGTCCACGGCCACCTTGGCAGCCAGCTTAATATGGTCAGGGGTGTTGAAGTCGGGTTCGCCGACGCTCATGTTAATCACGTCAATGCCCTGCGCCTTCATCTCGGCACTCTTCTGGGACATGGCCAGCGTGGCCGAAGGAGCCAGACGCTGTAGACGGTTAGATAGTTGCGGCATAATAATTGTTTTGTTCAATTCAACGTGCAAAGGTAATCAAATAATTCGGGAAAACGAAAGAATTGCAACTTTTTTTTATTATTAACTATCATCGTGCACGGTCACAGGTGCAAAGTGTGACCCATGCGCTCCTGTTTGGTTTTCAGATAGTGCAGATTGTACTCGTTGGGCGTCACCTCAATGGGCACGTTTTCCACTATTTCCAGCCCATAGGCTTCCAGTCCCACGCGCTTCACGGGGTTGTTGGTCATCAGTCGCATCTTGTGCACGCCCAGATGGCGCAGCATCTGGGCACCACAGCCGTAGTCGCGCTCGTCGGCCTTGAATCCCAGGCAGAGGTTGGCATCCACGGTGTCATAGCCCTCCTCCTGCAGCTTGTAGGCGGCCAGCTTATTCATCAGTCCGATGCCCCTACCCTCTTGCTGCATGTAGACAATCACGCCCTTGCCTTCCCGCTCCACGCTCTCCATGGCCTTGTGCAGCTGTTCGCCGCAGTCGCAGCGCTTTGAGCCCAGTATGTCGCCCGTCATGCACGAGGAATGCACCCTGACCAGTATGGGCTCGTCTTCCCCCCACTGCCCTTTGATCAGAGCGAAGTGCTCCAGTCCGTTGCTCTTCTGCCGGAAGGGAATCATCCTGAAATGCCCGTACTCCGTGGGCATGTCCACTTCCTCCCCTACTTCAATGAGCGACTCCTGCTGCAGCCGATAGCTGATCATGTCCTTGATGGTGATGATTTTCAGCTGATGCTCGGCGGCAAACTCCTGCAGCTGAGGCATGCGGGCCATGGTACCATCGTCGTTCATAATCTCCATCAGTGCACCGGCAGGATAGAGCCCTGCCATCTTGCACAGGTCGATGGCAGCCTCGGTATGGCCACTGCGCCGCAGCACGCCATTGTCCTGGGCGTAGAGCGGATTCACATGTCCGGGGCGGCCGAAGGTCTCAGGCGTTGAAGCGGGGTCGGCCAGTGCGCGGATGGTGGCGGCGCGGTCGTGCGCGCTGACACCCGTGGTGCAGCCTTCAATCTTGTCGACGGTGACGGTGAAGGGCGTGCCCAGCAGCGAGGTATTCTCCTGCACCTGACGGGGCAGCTCCAACTCTTTGCTTCGGCTGATGGTAATGGGGGCACACAACAGTCCGCGGGCATACTTCAGCATGAAGTTCACCATCTCGGGCGTAATCTTCTCAGCGGCACAAATCAGGTCGCCTTCATTTTCACGATCCTCATCATCGACAACGATGACAAACTTACCGTCACGAAAGTCGTTGACGGCCTCTTCTATTGTTGACAGCTTATAGTTCATTCTGCATTGAGTTTACATAGTCAGTGATGGCATTACTGGTCTTTTCTATCGTCTTCAAGTCCTTATACAGACGCAGCCGGAAGCGCAGCATGCGGAAGTAGAAGAACAGTCCCAGCGGCAGTATGATGCCAGTGATGGCATTCAGCCAGCGGCGCCTGAAGGGACGGGTGTGGGCATGCGTGGCCAGCACGGGGTACTGGTTGAGCAGGTGTATCACCTGGCGGTCACGCGAATTGGCCAGGTCGTCCACCACGCTCTCCAGCCGCTCGTTGATTTCCATGATCTGGCGGTCGTCGCCCGGGCGGAAGAACACCTTCACAGGATTGGGCCACCTCAGCAGGCGGTGCTCAAGGGTGTAGCGGTCAATATCGGCGTTGATGGCGCCCAGTTCAGCCGCGTCGGCCCGATAATCGGGATCATTGATGATGACCTCCTTGCCCACGATGTTGCGCTTCTGCCTCAGTCCCAGCATGCGCTGCAGCAACAGCCTGTAGGCATCCATGTTAAACACGGCCGAATCGTTGTTGGCCTTATAGGTGAAGAACACGGCCATGGGTGCCAGCACCATGACGGGGATGGCACGCCCGAACCACACCGTCCAGTTGTCGTCGCGGGCCATGCGGAATCCAGAGTTATCGAAGATATAGAAGACGATGAACACCAGCACCGATACGATGACAGGCATGCCCAGACCGCCTTTGCGGATGATGGCACCCAGCGGAGCCCCGATGAAGAAGAAGATGATGCACTGCAGGGCCAGGGTGAACTTGCCTATGACCTCCAGCTCGTGCAGGCGTTCCTGACGGTGCAGGTACTTGGCGTAGTCGGCCTTCATGGCCACGTCGCCCGATGCCGTCTGTGCCTGTCGGGCTGCTGTCTTCACCACATTGCGCAGCTCGTCGGTGCTCAGCGAGGCGTAGAGCGAGTCCAGATCGGGCGTACCCTTCTGCAGTTCTATGGCCAGCCGGATAGAGTCAGTGCGCTGCAGCGACGGCAAGGGGAAGCTGAAGCGCCTGGCCTCAGTGTAGAACTGATGACCCACCGAGTCGTTGGCATGGCGGATGGAGTCCAGGTCGTGCAATATCTGCCTGGAGCTCTTTGCCTTGGCATTGCTGGAGAAGGCCGACGCATCGGCCAGGTTGAACTCACCGTCAAAGTCGAGCAGCACCTGCTTGTGGGCAAAGGTCTCGCGCCTGTAGGGCACCTCGGCCGAGCCGCCCATGTCCTGCTGCTTCATGTTCTCAAACCATTCGCCGCTCCACATCGTCAGCAGCAGGTGCTTCTTCTCGGCCGTTGACTGCAGCATGCCTGAGTCGGCCAGGATGATGGCCTGATCCTCGTACGAGCCCGACTGGCGATAGATCATCATGCCATACAGCTTGCCCGTGGTCATGTCCTTCTTCTGCACATACAGGTTCGTGTTGGGAATGCCGTCATAGAACACGCCCTCAGGAATCTCCAGCTCGGGGCTCTTCTGCTTCATGGAGATGAGCAGCTGGGCCAGATTCCTATTCGCATTGGGGCCTATCTTTTCCTGGAAAAAGACAGAGATGCCGACCACCAGGAGCACAATCACTATCAGCGAGCGCATGCTCTGCATGAGCGAGATGCCTGCCGCCTTGATGGCGGTCAGCTCTGACGACTCGCCCAGGTTTCCATAGGTAATCAGCGACGACAACAGGATGGCCAGAGGGAAAGCCTGCGGCACCAGCATCAGCGCCATGTACCAGAAGAACTGGGCCATCACGTCCATGGTCAGCCCTTTGCCTATAAGGTCGTCAATGTATCGCCACAGGAACTGCATCATTAGCACAAACTGGCAAATGAAGAAGGTGGCTACGAACAGCAGGCCAAACTGCTTGGCTACGAATATGTCAAGTTTCTTGATTCTAAACATCTTTCGGACTGCAAAGGTACGAAAAAGTTGAGAGTTAAGTGCGCTGACCAATCAGTTATTTTTCACGCCTTAATATTTTTTATCTCTTTTGGCCAGCACCACCAGCATCCCTGGCCTCCCCGCCACCTGCATCTCACTCGCATAATGGCCACACACTCTTCCTTTACACACGCGCGCGTAAATATAGTGCGAAAAAAGTGCTACAAGTGCTACCGGCGGTGCTAACCATTTGGTTTCATGACGCTTATGGGTGCAAATTGACCTCTCGGAAGTGCTACCGAAAATGCTACAGGTGCTACCGACCACAAAAGGGCGGCGAGATTTTC
>CAMNJH010000169.1 GCA_946541275.1 uncultured Prevotellaceae bacterium | reverse complement strand
GAGATAGCCATCCACCAGTTTGCCAAGCGGCAGATGACGTGGTTCAGGGGCATGGAGCGCCGGGGCTTCATCATCCATTGGATTGATGCCACCCTGCCCATGGAAGAGAAAGTAGACATCATCTGCCAGCTGTGGCATGATGATGAAGCATGAAGCATTGAGCATTAAGATTTAAACATTATGAACGACCGTTGGGGCATCCTGTATTGCCCAAGAAAAGGCATCAAGAGCAAGCGCAAACGCTGGGAGCGGCTGCAACGAGAGCTCGACGAGCGAGGCGTCCACTACGATATGGTGCAAAGCGAGAATACTGACAGCGTGGAGCGCCTGGTCACCATGCTCATCCGCAATGGCTATAAGTCCATCATCATTGTGGGAGGCGACTCGGCGCTGAACGATGCTGTGAACTGCCTGATGCGTGAAGAGCAGCAGGTGCGCGAGCAGGTGGCGCTGGGAGTCGTGCCCAATGGAGCACTCAATGACTTTGCCCGCTTCTGGGGGTTCAATGTTGGTGACGATGCACAGACCGTGCAGTGGCTCACCAGCCAGCGCACACGTAAGGTTGACCTGGGGTGCATTCGCTTCACCGACAAGCAGGGATGCCAGCAGCAGCGCTACTTCCTGAACTGCGTCAACATAGGCACCACTGCCGACATTATGAACCTGCGCCAGCAGACGCGTCGCCTTCTCTGGTCGCGCACCCTCTCGTTCTTCGCATCCATCGTCCTCACCATCTTCCATCGCAAGGACTACAAAATGCGCCTCAACGTCAACAATGAGACCATCGAGCGCCGTATCATGACCGTTTGCGTGGGCAACGCTCATGGCTACGGGCAGACACCCAGCGCCGTGCCCTATAATGGCATGCTCGATGTCACCGTGGTCTACGACCCTCAGCTTATGCAGCTGTTCAGCGGACTGTGGCTCCTCATCTCAGGTCGCTTCCTCAACCACCGCAGCGTTCATCCCTATCGCACCTGCCATCTGCGGGTCGATGAAGCCCGCAAGGCCCTCGTAGGCATTGATGGCCGCCTCATGGCGCAGCCTGTGGGCCCATACACCATCACCGTGGAGCAGGAGGTCATCAATTTCCTCATCCCAGAGTGAAGAACACATTATTCTTAATAATCGGGAAGCGAAGGGCATGATAGCTTGAAAAGATGTGTATGGCCCTGTAAGAAAGGTATAGGCGGAAAAACCTTCGGCAATCACGAAAAAGCTGGGTGGCAAGGCAATAAAACGGCAGTTTCTCAGTTGTATATAATGATGAAGAAGGTGCTTTACCTGACGACCGCCCTGGTCATCGCCTTTGCGATGGCCGCCTGCTCTGTGCACAAGAACACTGCGCAGAGCCGCTTTTGGCAGTCGTTTACCGCTAAGTATAATACCTATTACAATGGCAAGCTGGCCTATATTGACGGGGCGCTGGAGAAGGAGAAGGGTAACAAGGATGACTACACCGAGCAGCTGCCCTTGTTCACTGTAGGCAATAAGCAGAGCCGCCAGCTGGGCAGCGGAAACTTCGACCGCACCGTGGAGAAGATGGAGAAAACCATCAAGCAGCACAGCATCAAGGCCAAACCGGAGTGGAAGAAAAAACGACGCAAGACGCAGAAGGACATTGACTGGCTGACACGACGCGAATACAACCCTTTCCTGTGGAAAGCATGGCTGATGCTGGGACAGGCTCAGTTCCAGAAAGGCGCTTTTGATGAGGCGGCAGCCTCGTTCAGCTATATGAGTCGGCTCTATCAGACACAGCCAGCCATCAACGGCATCGCCCGTGCATGGCTGGCACGCTGCTATAGTCATCTGGACTGGCTCTATGATGCTGAGGACGTCATTCGAAACATGAGCCGCGACTCTATGCACTACAATGCGCAGCCCGCCTGGGACCAGACGCTGGCCGACTACTATCTGCGTACGGGTGAACTGGAGAGGGCTGTGCCCTACTTGCGAAAAGTCATCAAGCGTGAGCACCGCAAGACGCAGAAGGCCCGCGAGTGGTTCATCATGGGGCAGGTGCTGACCACCATGGGCCAGCAGCAGGCTGCCTACAAGGCATATAGCCATGTGGCCGCTCAGAATCCACCCTATGAGCTGGAGTTCAACGCCCGGATAGCTCAGACCGAGGTGATGGCTGCCAGCAATGCCCGGAAGATGATCAGCCGCCTGAAGCGTATGGCTGCCTCCGACAATAATAAGGACTATCTGGACCAGGTGTATTATGCCATTGGCAACATCTATCTGACGCAGAACGATACCCTGAAAGCAATTGCCGCCTACGAGATGGGCAATGAGAAGGCTACCCGCAGTGGTACGGAGAAGGGCGTGCTGCTGCTCAGACTGGGTGACCTGTATTGGACCATGGAGCGCTATAACGATGCGCAGCGCTGCTATGGCGAGGCCATCGGACTGTTGGACAAGGAGCGACCGGGCTATGAGGAACTGTCGCAACGCTCAAAGGTGCTCGATGAGCTGGTGCCCTTTACCGATGCTGTGCATCTGCAAGACTCACTGCAGCAGCTGGCACTCATGCCCGAGAAGGAGCGCTTTGAAGCCATTGACCGTGTCATTGAGGCCTTGAAGAAGAAAGAGAAGGAGGAAGCCGACAAGGCCCGTGAGGCTGAGGTGGCCCAGGCGCAGCAGCGGCAGGGAGCACAGGGGAACCGCAACCAGCGCACGCCCACCACCGCAAACAATAATACCACCAAGGATGGACAGTGGTACTTCTACAATCAGATGGCCGTGAACCAGGGTAAGCAGACCTTCCAGCGGCAATGGGGCAAGCGCGAGAATGCTGACAACTGGCAACGAATAAATGTCACCGTGGTGGGATTCCCGGGAGAGCAGGAGGACATGGCAGCGCTTGACAGTCTGGAGATTCAGGACAATCTGGAGAACCTGGAAAACCTGGATTCGCTGAAGGCAGAAACCGCCATCAACGACAGCTTGGCTGCCGACCCCCACAATCGCGAGTACTATCTGGCGCAGATTCCATTCACCGAGGAACAGGTGCAGGAAAGCAATGTCATCATCAAGGATGGGCTCTACCATGCTGGCGTTATCTTCAAGGACAAGCTTGAAAACCTTCAGCTGGCTGAGAAGCAGCTGGTGCGCCTCAGTACGCAGTATCCAGACTATGAGCAGATGGACCAGACGTGGTATCATTTGTTCCTGCTCTATTCCCGATTAGGGCGGACGGCCGAGGCCGACACATGCCTGGCCCGTATGCAAGCCGATTATCCTGAGAGCGACTGGACCGTTCTGCTCAGTGACCCATACTTCGCTGAGAATGCTCGCTTCGGAGTGCATATTGAAGATTCCCTCTATGCTGCCACCTACGATGCCTTCCGAGCTGACCGCCACGACGTCATCGATGTGAACGCCCGCCTCTCAGCCGAGCGATTCCCGCTTGGCGAAAACCGACCGAAGTTCCTTTTCATACACGGACTGAGCCAGTTGAACCAAGGCGACGCCAAAGCCTGTGTGGACGACTTGAAGCAGGTGGTGGAGAAGTATCCGCAGAGCGAAGTGGCCGAGATGGCCGGCATGATAGTGAAGGGCGTGCAAGAGGGACGGCAGCTATTTGGAGGAAAGTTTGACCTGGACGATATCTGGAGCCGTCGCGACCTGACTCTGGAGGAAGACTCGGCTGCCGTCGACACGCTCTCGGCTGACAGGAACGTGCCTTTCATCTTTTTGCTGGCATATCAGCCCGACACACTGGCCGAGGGACTACAGCTCACCGTCACGCAGGCTGAAAACCAGATGCTCTACGAGATGGCACGCTTCAACTTCTCCAACTTCCTGGTGCGTAATTTTGACTTGGAAACTGAGCGGCTGTCAGGTTATAACCGCATGCTCATAAGGGGCTTCCTGAATTTCGACGAAGCCCTGCAGTATGCACGTCAGCTCACCGCTGCTCCAGAATTGGCGGCCATGCTTCGATATTGTCGCAGCCTGGTCATCAGCGAGCAGAACTTGCAGCTGGTGGGCACACGCTATAGTTTCCGTGACTACGACGAGTTCTACGAGCGTACCTTCCTGCCATTGCCCGTCAGCAATGAGGAACTACTGCAGCAGCCCGACTACGAGCTGCCCACCGAACCCGATGAGGACGATCCTCTTAATGAAGAAGAAGATGCCCCCATGCAGCAGCCTGCGGGCACCTTCGATTTCGATGATGATTTCTTCTGATTAGAAAGATTTCTATTGCTTCTGACTGAGCTCTTCCACTTGTCTCTTCAAGGCGTTCAGCTCACGGTACATGTCGGGAAGATGCTTCATGACGGCCATAGCCTTGAAGTATAGTTTCGGGTCCATGGCGGGTGAGCCTATGAGCTGTTCACCTTGGCCCTTGGTATTGCTGATGACGCCGCACTGGGCTCCTACGAAGGTCTTGTCGGCCACCTGGATATGCCCCGCAAAGCCGGCTTGTCCGCCTACCATGCACCAGGAACCAATCTTGGTGCTGCCTGCCAGGCCTACCTGTGCCGACATGACGGTGTTCTCGCCCACCTCACAGTTGTGAGCCACTTGAATCAGGTTGTCAAGCTTCACACCGCGATGAATCACGGTCTGTCCCATAGTAGAGCGGTCAATACAAGTGTTGGCGCCTATCTCTACATCGTCTTCAATAATGACAATGCCTATCTGTGGAATTTTGTCGTAGCCCTTCTGATTTGGAGCAAAGCCAAAGCCGTCGGCACCTACCACGCTTCCAGCATGGATGGTGATGCGGTTACCCAGCTTGCAGCCCTGATAGATGGTCACGTTGGGGTAGAGGAGGCACTGCTGGCCAATCTTCACACCGTCACCAATGACCACGTGAGGGTAAATCTGCGTGCCGTCACCGATCACGGCACCATCGCCAATGCAGGCGAAGGCCCCGATGTAGACATCCTTGCCAATGGTAGCCTTAGCCGAGACCGATGCCAGCGGGTCAATGCCAGTGTGGCGTGGTTTCATCTGTTCATAGACCTGCAGCAGTTGTGCCACAGACTCGTAAGCATTCTTTACTCGGATGAGTGTAGTCTGAACAGGATGCTCCAGTTGCAGGTCATCGTTCACCAGCACGATGGTTGATTTCGTGTCGTAAAGATAGTGGGTGTATTTGGGGTTGGAGAGGAACGAGATGGCTCCTGGCAGGCCCTCTTCGATTTTCGCAAAAGTACTGATAGTGGCATTTTCATTGCCCTCTACGCGTCCGCCAATCAACTCGGCTATTTGTTTAGCTGTAAATTCCATTGTTAGATTAGGGTTGTTGTTAATTTTGCAAAGGTACACATTTTTGTTTAAACGGCCATACGAACACCGATTTTTTTGCTTTTTTTAGAAGCAAAGGCTGGAAAAAGAAGAAGATGACACCTATTTGGGGCATCATCTTCACTTGCTTTGTGGATTTTGAGGTGCCTAGCAGATTCGAACTGCTGTAGACGGTTTTGCAGACCGTTGA
>CAMNJH010000168.1 GCA_946541275.1 uncultured Prevotellaceae bacterium | reverse complement strand
TACGACCCAGATGCACGTAGATGCCTGGAGTCGAAGGTCTTGTGGCAAGCTTGCGTCCCTGCAGGTCATACCACTCCTCAGCATCCGTGGAGAGGCTGTGGACAGAGGTGATGGCCGCCGACATGGTCCGGAAGTTCTGGGCAATGAGTGCTTGCACTAGTTGAAGTCCCTTCACCTCGTAGATGTCTTGACTAGTACCTATGCTCTTATCTACGCCGGCAAAGTCCATGAACACGATGCCCGTGGAGCTGGTGTGGGTCTCGTCCTTCAAGTAATCGAGCACTACCTGATCTCTTCAGTCTGGCCCTGAGCCTGCTGGGGCAGCATGCTGCCAATGATCATGGCGGCAGCAAGAATCCGCAAATAAAGTCTTTTCATTGTGTAAAATAATATATATATATTGTCATCGTACCACGTTTTACGCTTTTTTCCACTCGTCTCAGAAATGGCTGCAAAGGTACAAGTAATTTGTGAAGATAGTGCATTTTTCTGAGATTATTTGTCTCATTACAAACGGGAAGCGGTTGTTTAAGTGATCGTTTTATCCATGAAGATCATAAAGAAAAAGAGAAAAGTTCTTCAAAAAGCGAGCCAATCGTTTGGTGGTTCGCCCTCTTTGTTGTAACTTTGCCCTCAAATTATAAGTCCATGAAACAATATTTAGACCTACTTGACTGCATCCTGCGCGAAGGCGTGGAGAAAGGCGATCGCACCGGAACGGGAACGCTGAGCATCTTTGGCCACCAAATGCGATTCAATCTGGAGGAGGGCTTCCCTCTGCTCACTACAAAGAAACTACATTTGAAGAGTATCATCTATGAACTGCTTTGGTTCCTGCAGGGTTCAACTAACGTGAAATACCTGCAAGAGCATGGAGTGCGCATCTGGAATGAATGGGCTGATGAGAACGGCGAGCTGGGACCCGTCTACGGCCACCAGTGGCGCTCATGGCCCGACTACGACGGGGGAGCCATCGACCAGATAGCTTATGTTCTGGACCAAATCAAGAACAATCCGAATTCCCGGCGCATGATTGTGTCGGCTTGGAACGTGGCCGAGGTTAACCAGATGGCGCTGCCGCCTTGCCACACAATGTTCCAGTTTTATGTGGCCAATGGCCGTCTGTCACTGCAGCTCTATCAGCGCTCGGCTGATACCTTTCTGGGTGTGCCCTTTAATATTGCCTCTTATGCTTTGCTCTGCATGATGATGGCTCAGGTGTGTGGGCTGAAGGCGGGCGAGTTCATTCATACCACTGGCGACACCCACCTATACCTCAATCATCTGGAGCAGGCCCGGCTGCAGCTGACACGTGAACCCAGGCCCCTGCCCGTCATGCGGATCAATCCTGACGTGAAGGACCTCTTTTCATTCCAGTATGAAGACTTCCAGTTGGAAAACTATGATCCCTGGCCGCACATCAAGGCCGAGGTAAGTGTATAAAGAAAGGTGCTCAAGCAACTTGAGCACCTTTCTTGTCTATAGATTGCGGCTGTCCAGGTTGAGAACCACCATCTGGTCGTAGTTCTTATGTTTGCGGATGGCTACTCCCATCCACTCGTAATCGCTGCTGAGCAGAATACGACGGTGCCCCAGCCCGGAGTTGCTTTCACCGGCGTCAATGAGGAAATCCATCACTACTGACAGACCTGTCACATAGCCTCCGCACGACGTGCACTCGGCCAGTCCTGCATTCGCCTCGCAGCCAGTGCCGGTACGGTCGTGTCCTGTCAGACCCATCTGGCCACCACTGGTGGCAAAGCAGTCGGCTGAGCCAAATAGCGTTTCATTGGGCTTCAGTATGGGGAGAGGAGGCAGGGCGGTGAGCTCCTGAATCAATGAAGCCTTGCGCTCGTCGAACCCGTAGCCATTAGTCCAGCCTACTACTCCCGTGTAGTCTTTCGCATAGCTGCTGGCAAAGCGGGCAGGATTGATGCGAAGCAGGTTGATGTAGTAGAATACCTCTTTTTCCACCTGTGACAGATAGCTGACCGTGGCACCTGTGTTTGCCCTTTGGCGCTCGTCGGCTGTCCACAGCTGGCCGTGCATTTTGTCCATCTCTGACTGAAAATTGCGGTTCTGCTGTGCTGGGGGAACCGTTTCGTCTTTGTCTACGGGATTGCACCCTGTCAGGAGCATGGTGCCGAAAACCAATAAGGGAAGGAACCTCATTCTTGATATGAACAAATAACTAAAGCTTCTCATCATTTCTTTCTATAGAACAAATTGTATTTTACAACATAAGCATAATTTGCCTTCTCAACTAGCACCTCATTGTGGTATGTGGCAGTAGGTACCCCAAGAATAGTATAGTTACTTTCTTTCAGTTCGTTTTGAGAGTAATCCAAGGAATTAACATACCTGTCAGAACCAAGATCTTCTTTCATCAGATATAAGAGAATGCGATTGTTCTTTTGCTGATAATAAAAGGCATCACTATAATATGGGTTTACATAGTCAACCTTTCCATCATTGTGAAAGACATAATAGCCCTTGTCCTCGTCAAAGTGACTGTTATTGACATACAAAAGCCCCTGCTGGCATGTAGGGTCATCTCGATAGTCTGCCAGGGGATAATCGGCATCTAACGATGACGGATTCTCAATCAGCGCCAGCAGACTATCTGGGGAAATCTTATCCAGTAATCCACATAACTTAGCCGGAACATTTACTATCTGTACAAATTTGGATTCTGAAAACTCCCAAGTTCCAACCAGCATGTTGGCGTTTTTGTCGTCATCATCATCACTACTACATGAAGATAGCAACATGCAGGGTAATGATACAGCCAAAATCATGCTCCATAATAATTGAACACTTTTCCTCATTTTACTAAAATAAAAGTAGTTGAACAAACAAGCTGTTGCAAAGGTAAGGAAAAAAGGCGACGTAACAAAACTTTTTTCTGTTATTCTTCGGGTGAACAGAATTTTTTTTGTAAGTTTGCATCAAAATTTCCAATAGATTCTGATAACAGAAAAGCGATATGACTGTCAACATGATTGCCGCCGTGGCTCGCAACCGAGCTATCGGCTTTGATAACAAGCTCATTTACTGGTTGCCCAACGACCTGAAGCGCTTCAAGCAGCTCACCACGGGCCATACCATCCTGATGGGCCGGCGAACTTTTGAGAGCTTGCCCAAGGGAGCGCTATCCAATAGACGCAACTGCGTGCTGACACGCTCCACACACGACTTCCCTGGTTGTGAATGCTTCAAGACTTGGGATGAGTTTGTGGCCAGCTGCCAGCCTGATGAGGACGTCTATATTATAGGTGGTGCCAGCCTCTACAGGCAGCTTCTCAGCAAGGCCGACCGTCTATGCCTGACGGAAATTGACGATGTGCCCCTTCATGCTGATACCTTCTTCCCAGACTATAGTGAGGGCTGGCAGGAGGTGACCAGGGAAACACACAAAGCCGACGAAAAGCATAGCCATAACTATGCCTTTGTCGACTATCTTCGTAAGTAGTGTGCCCCGGGGCTAATCTTCGCTCAGGAAGTCAATGATGGGCAGCTGACGGTTGATGGCAGAGTGGAACGAGATGAGGCTCTCACTGCGTGCCAGTCCCAGAGGCTGCAGTTTGTCGTGGATAATGTTCAGAAGGTGGTGATTGTTCTGGGCATAGATTTTGATGAACAAGTCATAATTGCCCGTTGTGTAGTGGCATTCCACTACTTCGGGCATCTCTTTCAGCTTCTCTACCACCTCGTCGAACTGCTCTGGGTTTTTCAAGTTCAGTCCAATGAAGGCACAAGTCTCATAGCCAATTTTCTCAGGGTCAATGATAAACTGTGAGCCTTTCAGAATGCCCATGTTGGTCAGCTTCTGTATGCGCTGATGAATAGCTGCACCACTCACGTTGCAAGCGCGTGCTACTTCAAGGAAAGGTACTCGGGCGTCGTCAGCAATCATTCTCAGGATTTGCTTGTCGAGCCGATCAAGTTTTTGGTTTGCCATACTATTAGTCTTTATTATTTCGTTCTGTTGCAGAATAATTGATTTTCAGTGCGAAGGACTGTTGCAGTGCCTGTTTGATATCGGCGATAATCCTCATAGGGACGTCACGGTCGGCTTGAATACTCACAGTCATGTGAGCCAGGTCATCAGAAGACATGCGTTCCCGCTCCTTGTCAATGAAAGCCCTGATGTCGTCCACGGTGGCTACCTCGTTGTTGAGCTGTATGGAGAATTCTTCCTTACCCGGGTCCTGTCTGCCCACGTAGATGTGCACCACGGCAGCTTTATGGCCCAGCTTTTGTATCTCTGTTCCCTGCGGCACTTCATAATGTACTTTTAGGTCGACATCTCGCATGTGTGTGACAATCATAAAGAAGAATAGCACGGTGAAAATGAGGTCGGGCAGTGAGGCTGTGTTCAGTGCCGGAACCTCGTGGTCTTCCTGGTTTCGTCCGAAGAGTCGGTTTCTCATGGCTCACCTCCTTCCTCCTTGGGCATGCTCTCGCTGATGCGCTGTGGGTAGACCATTGCTATGGCGCTGCGCTCTTCCTGTGTGCACTGGTCGTAGGAATGATGGAAACGATTGTGAGCCAGTTCGTTGCGTAGCAGATTGTACCCCCTGACGATGGCATTCTGCATTTCAAAATAGGCATCGTAGGTGGTCCGATTGTCAGTCTGTATGGTGATGATATGCCTGTCGCTCACCAGGCAGCGCCCCATCAGGTACACTTCACGCTCGCTTTTCTCAGGCAGTGTGGGGGCGCCGTTCTTGTTGGCCACGAATTCCTTTACCCGTAGCGTCAACTGGTCGTTGGTGATGCTTTCACCATTGCACGTCAGCTGGTCGTTGGCGTCCAGACGCAGCTCCATCACGTTTCGCTCTTTTATCTCCACCTCCTCCTGCTCGGTATTGTCCTCAGGTGGCGGCAGTTGTCGCATCAGTCCTTTGTCGGTATCCATAGACGAAGTGACAAGAAAGAAAATCAGCAGCATGAACGAGATGTCAGCTGTCGATGTGGTGTTCAGTCCTGGTATTTCCTTTCTCTTTCGCCTAAACATGATGCTATTTTCGTTTTGCTGATTTCCAGTTGGCTATCTGGCTTACAATGATGCAAATGGTGGCTCCGGCCATCAGCACAAGGGCTGTATTGATGAGCATGTCGCTCGTGCGTAGCCAGAAGGCATCGGCAAATATCTTCCCGTTGATCATCATGGGGGTGGTGCTGGCAGTGAGCCATGTCACCAGTAGCACTATGGCCACCGTGATGACGGTGCCAAGCGCTGTGTGCCGGGCTTTCCTTGTATCCCGCTCATCAGCTGTCTTCATCCCCCATCCACGCACTGCCGACCATACCGTCAGTGCCGCCGCTGCCAGCAACAGCACGTAGATGGTATAGAGCACGATGCTCACAAAGAGGGGAGATTCGTAGTTGATCATGACTGATGGCGTTGTTTGTTTTTAACGATGATGTCAAGTAGGGTGATGGCCGACTCTTCCATCTGGGTGGTCAGTCGTTCTATCTTAGAGAGAATATAATTGTAGAATATTTGCAGTATCAGGGCCACGATGATACCAAAGATGGTAGTAATCAGGGCCACCTTCATGCCTTCGGCTACAATTTTCGGGCT
>CAMNJH010000167.1 GCA_946541275.1 uncultured Prevotellaceae bacterium | reverse complement strand
TGCAGGTTCACGTGGTACAGGCAGTCCTGACCGTTGAGCCAGTCGACCATGCCTTGAGCCAGCGGCTGAACGACGACGACGGAGCCATTGAAATTGGTCTTCTGGTCCATGTTCCAGATAATCCAATCAACGAAAGCACGGAGGAAGTTACCCTCACCGAACTGGATGACCTTTTCGGGCATCACGCTCTTAGGAGCAAAATGTTTGTTTAATGGTTTCAGCATTTTTGTTGAGTTTATAGATTTGTTATTTGTTTTTAAGTCAGCCGCAAAGGTACGCACTTTTTCTCACATTGCCAAATTTTTCTTGAAGTAATCATCAGCCTTTTTTTCATTTCATGGGAAATGGCGGGAAAAGAATGGGAGAGTATGAACCTGTGGTCTTCCCTCTGGCGGCGGAGGGGCCGATTATCGTTGATAGATTTGGAGAATTGTGAAAGATTGAGTAATTTTGCAGGCGCAACTTAACCCCATTGAACACAGAATCATGAGAAAACTACTGATATTGATGATTGGCGCATGGTGCGTCCTGGGCGCCAATGCGCAGCAGTTTGATGAGTTCTTCGAGGATGCCACCCTGCGCCTAGACTATGTCCTAGCCGGCGACAGCAAGGCTCAGGCTATCTATTTTGAACAGGCCTACAGCACGAAGCAGTGGGCTGGTCGCCAGTCACGACTGGCCGAGACTTTCTTGCGGGGCAACGGACAGATTACGGTGAAGGACTCCCTGACGGGACAGGTGCTCTTTGTAAACACCTTCTCCACGCTCTTCCAGGAATGGCTGGCCACGGAGGAGGCCACCAAGGTGAAAAAAGCCTTCCAAGCCAGCTTCAATGTGCCTATGCCCAAGCGGCCTGTGGTCGTTACCGTTACGCTGACTGATTTCCACAACCGGGTGACGGCTGAGCTGACGCATCCCCTGGATCCGAACGACATCCTGATTCGCCCGCTTGGCAATTCTGACATACCTTATTATTATATATGGCAGGGAGGCGACGTGGCCAATTGTATTGACCTGGCAATTGTGGCCGAAGGCTATACGGCAGAGCAGATGGACAAGTTCCACAAAGACTGCCTGCATGTGGTCGACGCTCTGTTCGCCCATGAACCATTTGCATCGATGAAATCGCGCTTCAATGTGGTGGCCGTGGCATCAGCGTCGAAGGACGGTGGCCCCAGCATCCCCCACCGCCATCAATGGCAACGCACGGCAGCCGCCACTCACTATGACACTTTCTATTCCCAGCGCTATCTGATGTCTCAGGACATGCATCGCATCTACGACCTTCTGGCAGGCGTGCCTTTCGAGCATATTGTCATATTGGTCAACAGTGCTATTTACGGGGGCGGGGGCATCTACAACCAGCTCACCGTCACCACTTCTGACCATCCCACTTTCCAGCAGGTGCTGGTGCATGAGTTTGGCCATGCCTATGCCGGATTGGGTGATGAGTACGCCTATGATGATGGCTATGAGACCATGTATCCAGCTGACACGGAGCCTTGGGAGCCCAACCTGACCACGCTGGTTGATTTCGATAGTAAATGGGCAGACATGGTGCCTCAGGGGACACCAGTGCCCACACCCCCAGCCCAGATACCCAATCATAGGCTGATACGCACTGAAAAAGAGCGTCGCCAGCTTAACGCGGCGACGCAACGTGTGGGAGTGTTTGAAGGTGGTGGCTATCAGTCGAAGGGCGTCTATCGGCCCAGTCAGGAATGCCGGATGAAAATCAACGAGGTAGATGCCTTCTGCCCCGTCTGCACCCGGGCCATCCAGCGCATCACCGACTTCTACTGCAGCCACTAGCTTCTGCTATCGGGCGGATACGTATTTATGCAGTGTCTTGCGCACGGCACCCTGTCCGGCGTAGAGCTCCTTCACCATGCCTTCAATTTGTTCGCCCAGACCAGCTTCATAGAGGTCCAATCCGAACACATCCTTCCGGCTGTAGAGTTTCTTCAGCGGGCTCCAGTCCTGATTCTCTTTGCCTATTTCGAGCGGGGCCACGATGGCCTGCAGTTCACTGAGCATGGGGTCGGGAGAAGGCTCAAAGGGAGTGCCGTCGTCTTTGATGCCCTTCAGATAGCGGGCATAGCCGGCCAGCGTCAGCGGAATGAGTACAAGGTTCGACATATCCAGGCCGCGGTTTACATATTTCTTGATGGTCTCACCGAAACGAATGGGCAGTTTCTGGCTGGTGTCCATGGCGATGCGCTGTGGGGCATCGGGCATGAAGGGGTTGGGCAGGCGGCGGTTGATGACGGCGCCGATAAACTCGTAGGGGTTCAGCACGCCTGGGTCGACCACCACGGGCATGGCCTCTATGTAGCCTATCTTCTGGATGAAGGGGCGCAGGTCTTCATCGGCCATCTCGGCTGAAATCAGTGTATAGCCCAACATACATCCATAGATGCTCATGGCCGTGTGCAGGGGGTTCAGACAGGTGGTTACCTTCATCGTCTCCACCTTGTCCACGGTCTCTCGCGTGGTGTAGAGGGCACCGCCCAGATGGAGTGGGGGACGCCCGTTGGTGTAGTGGTCTTCAATGACCAGATACTGCACTTCCTCGGCATTGACGAAGGGTGCTGTGAACGTGTGCTTCTCGGTTTCTATATAGTTGTTGTCCTCAAATCCGTCCTTTGCCAGCAGTTCCTTCACTTTCTCATGGGGGCGCGGGGTTATCTTGTCAATCATTGACCAGGGGAATGTGATTTTTGTTTCGTCCTTCAGGTAGTCCAGGAAAGCCTGCTCCACCAGTCCGTCCTTCACCCAGCGCTCTGCATAGGCCATGACGCCGGCTTTCACCTTGTCGCCATTGTGCGAGCAGTTGTCCATTGACTGCACTGTCAGCGGCAGCTGTCCTGCCAACCAACGTTCATGTAGCAATGCGCACACCTTGCCCATGGCAAACAGGGGCTTCAGTCCGCGTGCCAGGTCGGCTTCGTTGTAGGAGTAACCCTTCTCAGTGATGGTGAAGGATATCATCTGCAGGGATGGCTTTCGGAAAATGTCAACCAGTCTCTGCCAGTCGGGGAATTGTGGGTCGGCCTTGAGTGCCTCAGTGACAGAGGCGATGACTTTCTTCTCGATGGAGCCGTCTGAGCACAGGTTCACACAGAGCGATAGGTTGTCGTAGGGAGCATAGGCTTTGTCGACCACCTCGAAGTCGAAGGTCTCGGCCACGATGACTCCCCGGTCGTACTTGCCTGTGTTCAGTGCATCATTGAGGATGGCGGCTGGGAAGGCACGGAAGATGTTGCCTCCGCCGAAGTGCACCCATGTGGGTTCTTCAGCGGTCTTTTCGCGTACTGCCTGAATGTCAAACTTGGGAAGCTCATAGCCTTTGGCTTCCCACTCTGCGGCGTTCAACTGGCCGCTCAGTATATCCTTCAGTTTCATAATATGTTGAGATTATGGTTTTGTCATTCGCTGCAAAATTAAGCAATTATTCTCGAACAAACAAATTTTCCCTCAGTTTTTCTGGAGGAAATGCGCTGCGGACATCAGGTGCTATTGTTTATATTGTGTGGGTGTCATGCCCGTCTCGCGCTTAAACAGCCGGGTGAAATGCTGCGGATACTGGAAACCGAGGATATAGGAAATCTGGTTGACTGACAGCGTGTCGTCGAGCACCAGCTGCTTGGCCCGCTCAATGACGCGTTGCTGAATGTAGCGCTGGGCGGTGATGCCCGTCTCTTTCTTGATCAGGTCGCCAAAGTACCCGTTGCTCAGGCAGGCCTTGTCAGCGAAGTAAGCCACGGTGGGCAGTCCGAGGCGCTGTGGCAGGTCGCTGCGCAAGTAGGCGCTCAGATGTTGCTCAAAGGTTGAAAGCACGTCGGAATTGGCCTTGTGGCGTGTGATGAACTGGCGGTCGTAGAAACGCATGCAGTAGTCCAGCAGCAGGGCTATGGCATCGGTGATAAGCCTCTGCGAATGCTTGTCGACAGGGTGCTGCAGCTCGCTCTCCATGTTGTCCATCAGGTCGTTGATGATGCGCTGTTCCCGCTCCGACAGATGCAGGGCTTCGCGCTGGCCGTAGCTGAAGAAGGTGAAGTCATGAATGCGGCGAGCCAGTGGCGTCCCATAAATCAGGTCGGGGTGAAATAGCAGTCCCCTTGAGGCCGGCATGGGCAACTGGTCGCTCCAGTCAACAGTGACCACCTGGCCGGGAGCAAAGCTCACCACGGTGCCCTCCTGATAGTCATATTGTTCGCGCCCGTAGCGCACTATGCACCCATCGCCTTGTTTCAGGAAGAGGGCATACACATCATAGTGCAGTCGCCTGCCTTTCAGTGCAGTGAGTGGCTGTTCATGGTTGACGATGGTCACCAGCGGATGTAGCGTCTCAATGCCGTGCAGCTTGTTGTAGCTGTCAATCGTGTCAATGTGCAGAATTTCGTTCATCATGCTGCAAAGTTACGAATAATTTTTGCTATTCTGTCAACACCATAGCCCAAAAACGAAAAGATGGTAGGAAATTCCGTAAAATGGGTAAGTGTGTTTCGCCAGATTCTTCGTAATTTTGCAAACGAAATAAACGAGGACACCCACATGAAGAGTCTTTTTATTAACCGGCTGATGATGACAGCCCTGACGCTGCTGGTGATGGCTTGCGGCCATGACGACGCAGGCGAAATGCAGGCCCAGCCAACAAACAATGCAAGTATGACACAGAAAATCAACATGACCATCGACGGGCAGACGCTGAGCGTGACGCTGGTCGACAACAGTGCCACACAGGCCCTTGTGACAGCGCTTGCCGAAGGCCCTATCACCTACGAGGCCGACGACTATGGCGGCTTCGAGAAGGTGGGGCCGCTGGGACGCTCGCTGCCCACAAGCAACCAACAAATCACTACCGAGCCAGGCGATGTCATCCTGTACAGTGGCAACCAGATTGTACTGTTCTATGGCAGCAACTCTTGGAGCTACACCCGTCTGGGGCGTATTTCCTATGACTCACTCGACCAGTTGAAGTCATTCCTGAAAGCTGGTCAGGGGCGTATCAGCGTGACGCTGTCACTCAGCGAGCCAACGGGAATGCGGGCTGTCCGCTCTGACTCCGAAGGTGAAGAAAGCTTTGTTACCCTGAACGGCATGCGCACCCGTGATGCAAAGAAGGGCATCGTATTGAAGCGTAGCGCAGGGAGGGGGCAAGTTATAAAAACCATAAAAAGATAGAAAATGAAGAAAACAGTGTGCTTGGCCATGCTCGTAGCAGGTATACTCACGGCATGCACGGAGAAAGAACCGAATCATCAAAACGAAAAGAATATGACAACACTTAATTTGACACAAGAGTGGGACAAGACGTTCCCCAAGAGTGACAAGGTGGAGCACCGGAAGGTGACGTTCCACAATCGCTACGGTATTGAACTGGCAGCTGATATGTATACTCCTAAAGGTGAAAAAGGCGAGGTGAGCGGTGAGAAACTTGCCGCCCTGGCTGTCAGTGGTCCCTTCGGAGCCGTGAAGGAGCAGTCGAGCGGCCTGTATGCACAGCACATGGCCGAGCGGGGCTTCCTCACCATTGCCTTCGATCCCTCGTTCACGGGCGAGAGTGGCGGTGAACCGCGCCGAATGGCTTCC
>CAMNJH010000166.1 GCA_946541275.1 uncultured Prevotellaceae bacterium | reverse complement strand
GACACTGCAAAGGTAATGAATTATTTTTTTCGCTCCAAATATTTCCGGCAATTTTGTGAGGTGTTATTGGCAGTTGGTCTGTCCAGCCTCTATCATGAAACACTTCAACAACCTGACGCTATACTGGGCAGAGCTTACAATATGGTTGCCCCTACTGTCAAAACTTATTCACATACGCGCACGCGTTGGGAGACGCGAATATTCTTAGTGTTTTCTAAGTGGAAGGGAGGCCGCTCGTCGGGCAGTATGGTTTCCAAGCGTACATTCTTCAGTCTGATATTTTCTGCATGGCTGATGGAGAATCCCCATGCGGGCTGTATGCCGTGGGCTGAGGGTTCAGGATAGTTGGCCTCGCCCCGTTCATGGGCCTTGCGGGCCTCTGGCACGAAGAAGGGGTTGCGTCCCCGCTGCTCTTCCACATCTTTCAGGGTCAGCCCACCCCGAAACTGCACATACAGGTCCTTTATTCGGACATTGCGGACAGGATGTCCTTCCACACCAGCAATCAGACAAGCATACCGGCTATCGGCATCAGTGACGTGGACATTGCGGATACTGATGCCGCTGACCTTTGAAGGATGAAAGCCTTCTGGAGCCCGCATGCGACTGCCCAGACGGATATAGATGGGCGAGTTGCAAATGTCGCTCATTGTGAGGTCGCTGACATGGATGTCCTTCATCTCAGCCCCGTCGACGGTCTCAAGGGCCAGCCCCCGGCAATGGGTGAAAGTGCAGCGCCTAATGGTGATATGACGGAAGCCGCCACTTGACTCCGTTCCCAGCTTGATGCGCCCTGTTGGTCCGTCACCATCGGGGGCCTTCTCGGTCAGCATGGTGCGGGTGCCACTGAGCAGCGTACCCACATCGAAACCGCTGACCTCGCAATCCTCTATGAGCACGTGCTCCGTGGGTTTAGGATGGCCCAGGGCATACGAGCACTTCAGCACGATGGCATCGTCATTGAGCGTATTCACCCGACAATTCCTGACCTCCACCCGCTCACAGCAGTCAATGTCAAAGCCATCGCGGTTGGTGTCGCAGGTCACGTTCTCTATCAACAGGTCATCAACGCCTGTAAGCAGCAGGGCGAAGTGCCCACAGCTCAGGAAACTCACTCCACGGATGGTAACCCACCGGCAATCCCGCAGCGCCAGGGCTTTATTGGCAATGGTTGGTCCCTTGTTGCCTCGCCGCTGCCCACCCCTTGAGAGCACGTCGGAGCCGTCTATCAGGCCCTCGCCTTCCAGTGTCATATGGTGCAGGTTTTCTCCCCAGAGCAACGAGTTGTGCCAATGGCTATGACCGAAGTCCTGATAGTGAGAATCGTTGGGCTCGGCCTCATCGTAGCCCATCGTGTCAGTGACAGGTGCCGCTTTCAGCACGGCTCCTTTCTCCAGTCGCAGGGTGATATTACTCTGCAGGTGGATGGAGTAGCAGAGATAGACGCCCTCTGCCAGCACCACCGTGCCTCCACCCTCCTTTGCTGCCTGCTCAATGGCGGCATTGATGGCAGGTGAGTCAATATGCTGGCCATCGCCGATGGCGCCAAAGGCTTTCACGTCGATGGCCAGACAGCGTGAGGCCATGATGGACAGTAGGATGAAGACGAGGACCCTGTTCATGGCTTACTCCTTTTTCTTTACTTCTGACGGCAGTATGCCAAATTCCTTTTTGAATGTCTCTCGGAAATGCGCCATCTGGTTGAAACCCGTCATCATGGCTGCCTGGCTGACGTTGTAGTCGCCACTTTGCAGCAGCTGATAGCAGTGATGCAGTCGGCGCTTGCGAATATATTCAGTAGCGGTCATGCCAGTCAGGGCTTTCACCTTCCGGTAGAACGTGCTATGGCTCATGGCCATCTTGTCAGTGACGAAGGCCATGTCAATGTCATCCTTCATGATGTGCTCTTCAATAAGACGGTTCAAGCGGTTCACGAACTCCTGGTCCAGAGGACTCAGCTGGGGGGTGGCGACAGCGGTCTGGGTGGCTAGTCCGGCTGTATTGCCACCGTTAGCCACCATTTCCATCAGCCGCCGACGGGCTGTGAGCAAGTTCTTGATTCTGCTGGCCAGAAGTTTGGCAGTGAAGGGCTTGGTCAGGTAGGAGTCGGCACCGCTGTCATAGCCCTGTTCCTTGTCATCATCGCCACTCTTGGCCGTCAGCAGTATGACGGGTATATGACTGGTGCGTATGTCTTCCTTCAGTTGGCGGGTCAGCTGTATGCCGTCCATGCGGGGCATCATGACATCGCTGACAATTATGTCAGGAATGTGTTCACGGGCCATCAGCAATCCCTCCTCGCCGTTGGTGGCCTGAAGAATCTGGAAGTCGTAGCTGAAGGTGTCAGCAATGTACTGGCGAATGTCGTCGTTGTCCTCTACAACAAGCAGGGTGCTCAGTGAGTTCTGAACTGTCAAGGCCGAATCCTGCTCCTCGTTCCTCATCGTCGGTTTCTTATTGCTGTCTTCCACCTGGTCTTCCTTATGCAAGGCATTGGGATAGGTATTGGCGGCATCCATGGAGAAGGTGAACGTGGAACCTTGGCCCTCCTGGCTCTCCACTTTGACCTGTCCTTCATGCAGTTCTGCCAGCGACTTGACCAGTGCCAGCCCGATGCCTGTTCCCGATGCCTGATGGCTGCCCTGTTCCTGATAGTAGCGTTCAAAGACATGTGGCAGCGCCTGTGGACTGATGCCATAGCCCGTGTCGGACACGGCAATGTGAATCCGACCATTTGTTGCCCTGACACTGGTGGTGATACTACCCTGCTCAGTATATTTGATGGCATTGGAAAGAAGATTGCTCAGTATGGTGGTGATGACCTCCGAATCGAACCACACGGCTGGCAGCTGCTCGTCAATGTTGCAGACGAACTGCACCTTGGGATTGCGGTTCAGTTCCTGGTAGTTCAGCCATATCTCGCGCACGAACTGTCCTATGTCGCCGCGTGCCACGGTGAGTCGCCGGTTCTGCGTCTCGGTCTTGCGGAATTCCAGAATCTGGTTGATCAAGTCGCGCAGGCGGTCGGCATTTTTCTGTATCACCCCCACCAGCCGCCTTCGGGCCGGAGGCAGTTGGGAGTCGTTCATCAGGTCGTCCAAGGGGCCTAGTATGAGCGTCAGGGGAGTGCGCAATTCGTGAGTGATATTGGTGAAGAAGCGCAGACGTTCCTCATTCATCTCCTGCTTCTGCTGGCTCTCACGCCGTTCCAGCTCCAGCGCGCTGCGCAGCGTCAGTTTTCTCTTGTACGAGCGAATGAAGTAGGCTGCCAGTGCTACAGCCAGCAATGCATAGAGCACATAGGCCCACCAGCTGCGCCAGAAGGGCGGGGCAATGATGATGGTGAGCTGTGTCAGCTGGGCCTCGCTCCAGTCCTGACTGCGCAACCGGGCCCTCAGTGTGAAGGTGTAATGGCCGGGGCGAAGGCCACGGAACACCACGTCGTGGTCGTTGCCTATGTCATACCATTTGCTGTCCATGCCCTTCATCATGTAGGAATAGTCCACGGCGCGAGTCTGCGCAAAGTTGCGCATGGCAAAGGTCAGCCGTATGGTGTTCTGCTGATAGGTGGTGTACACCCGCCCCTGCTGGTCGGGAGTGAGCGTCTGTATCTCTGTGTTGCTTCCTACGGGGTTGTAGGCCTCGCAGCTGATAATCTGTATCTCCGACAAACCACCTCCGTGCATGTGCAGAGGATTGAAATAGCACACGCCAGCCGCCGAGCCGAAACAGATGTTGCCACGGGCATCGGTCATGGCCGCTCCGCTGGCAAAGCCGCCAGTCAGGCGGGTGTCCTGATGATTGTAGTTATAGAACAGGCCCTTGTCGCTGACAAAGCAGCTGATACCTGAGAAAGTGCTCATCCATACATGGCCATCGGCCGAAAGCTGCAAGGCCAGCACATGGTCATCGTTCAGTCCCTGCTGCCGACCATAGACGCTGATGCCCGTCAGCCCTACAGGGTCGTCCACCCGCACCAGTCCGCCGTCGGTGGCCAGCCAGAGTGCACCTGCCGACGTCCTGACGGTGTGGTTCACCTTGCTGGAGGGCAGTCCCTCTTCAATACTCAGGTGCCTATAGGTGTTGGTCAGCAGGTCGAACGAGTAGATGCCGTCGCCTAGTGTGGCAATGAACAGCTTTTGGGCTGCAGTGGGCATGATACAGGTGGCGGGAGCATGAATAGTCTGGCTGATGAAGTCCTGCCTGACGGGCTTGCTGCCAGGCTGCCCCAGATGCAGATAGACTGCCGTCTCTCCGCCTATCCAGATGCGTCCCAGGGAATCCTCGGCAAACGAGTGGATATCAGAGCCCTCAGGGCTGACGGGGATATGTTCCAGACGCTCTGTCAGTTTGTTGAAGCGGTACACGCCCTGGTCGTCAATGCCCAGCCACACACCGCCCTGATGGTCAGCCAGCATGCAGCGAATGAAGGCATACTCCCTGCGTATGTCGTTCAGGCTGCTCCATCGCCCCTTCAGGGCGCCGTCCTGCCACCATGCCAGTTCGTTCTCGCTAGCTAGCCAGAAGCCCTGCTCCGTGTCGGCAGTCAGCGCACTGACTGGAGCTTGCCGGCCAGCAGCGTCCCTATAGTCCAGCAGCATGAAAGCCTCCCTGCTACCGCTGATGAAGTCCACACCTGTGCTATGATTGCCTACCCATAGGTTACCGTAGTCATCCTCAACCATGCTGCGGGTGTTGAGCGACGACAGCCCCACCAGGTGGCCTTCGTCAAAGTGCAGCTCGCTGGGCTGCGAAATGGTCTTCACACCTCCTATATCAGTAGCCACCCACAGGCTGCCGTCGGCCATCTGGTGAATGTCATAGACGTTGACATCATAGCTGTCAGTAGCGTCGGTCACCTTCATGAACGTACCCGCATTGGGATGGAAGAGGGCCAACCCCGTGTCGGTGCCCACCCAGACGCGTCCTCCGCCATCGCGATAGATGCACCTCACGTTGTTGCCCGGCAGGCTGTTCTCACTGTCCTTCTGCTGCTGAAACCTCCGAACAGCGCCAGTACTCAGGTCCACCACCGACATGCCGTCCAGACTATGCCCAATGTACAGGTGCCCCAGCCCGTCGTCCATAGCGCACCGGCTGCCATGCTGCTCACTCAGCTGCAGTGTCGTAATCTCCATGGTACTGCAGTTCAGGTGCTGCACCTGGCCGTTGCCATATATCAGCCACACGCCGCCATCGGCAGCCATGACCATGTCGTTAATGCTCGATTTCACCAGTCCGTCTGCCATGTCCATGCGGCGCATGGTGCCCGTTGCCATGTTGTATACCACCAGTCCGCGCTCAGTACCTATCAGCATGCTGCCCGAGGGGGAGTGCCAAAGCAGGGCGGTAATCAGCCCTTTCAGCAGCTCGCCATCCAGCGGCTGGCAGGTCTTGCCTGCTATGCGGTTCACGCCAGCCTCCGTGGCCACCCACACATGGCCCTGCCCGTCGACGGCCAGACCGACAACGAAGTCGTTCGACAGTCCGTCGGCGGAGCTGATATGCCTGATGGCGCCCAGTCCGCTGGCCGTGGTCCCCGTCAACCAGAGCGCCAGGGCAACGGTGAGGAAGAGGTATCGTTTGTACAACATGGGCAAGACGGGAATAACCGTGGCTGAGAGGTTGGCTAGTACCTTATCCGCCCGTCGTAGTTGAAGA